>JALRCL010000005.1 GCA_023268575.1 Patulibacter sp. | reverse complement strand
CAGGTTCACGCCGGCGACGCCGGTCTTCGCGTTGATCTTCACGCCGGCGTCGGAGAACGCGATCGTGCTCCCGTCGTCGGTCGTGTCGTACCAGGGGGTGAAGCCGAAGAGCTGCGCGGTCTGGGAGGTGACCTTCTTCGGGTCGAAGCTCGCGCCGGCGGCGCCCGCCGGGCCCTGGGCGCCGGTCGCGCCGCGAGCGCCCTGTGGACCGGCGGGGCCGGCCGGACCGGTGGCCCCGGCCGAGCCCTTGGCCCGGATGAGGTTCTGCGTCCCGCGGCTGAGGTCGCCGAGCGGGATCGAGCGCGACTTGATGTCGCTGCCGGTGAGCGACCCGTTCTTGATGTCTGCTCCGGTGATGGAGCTGTTCTTGATCTGGCTGCCGGTGATGAGCCGGGCGGCGGTGGCGGCGGAGCCGCTGAGGAGCACCGCGACGACGGCGGCGACCAGGACGACCCGCAGGTTCTTCGTGGACACGATCGGTCCCACTTCCTCTCCCGGGGGGCTGGAACAGGGGATGGCGCCGGTGCCCCCCGTGCTCACCTGCGAGCGCCGGCACGCCACGGACCGTATGCCCGGGCAGGGATACCCGAACGGCCTCGTTCGTCGATCGGCTCCCCGTCCGGCGATCTGCCCGACCCGCCGGTGGCCACCCGAGCGGACGTGTCACAACGAACGATCGATGGCGCTTCCACGCGCGCGCGACTGACGTTCGGGGCGACGCCACCGCATCGCCGCGCGGCCCGGCCGCGGTGGGCGGTCCGCTCCGTCGCGCGCCCCCGTGCGACATCCGTCCAGGACGCCTCGTGCACCGCGGTTCGCCGCCGACGCGCTGCCGGGCGGCCCGCGACGAGCAGCCGGAACGTCGCACCGGATCGCGGCGTCGCGCGACCGCGGCGTTGCCCCGAGCGAGCGGCTCCGCGCCACGTTCCCCCGATCGGGGGCGCGTGGCCCCCGGCGGCGCGGATGCAGGACCCGCGCGCCCGATCCCGGGCGCGACCGGGTGTAGGTTCGAGGACGAGCGCGGTGGGTCCGCCGGAGCGGGGCCCGCGTGCGTCCACCCAGTCGGAGAGAGCGACCACGAGATGACGACGAAGAACGCGCGTGAGCTGACCGAGGCCTCCGTCGAGGCCCGTCTGGCCGAGCTGCTGCAGCAGGAGCGCTTCGCCCCGCAGGAGGCCTTCGCGGCCCAGGCCGAGATCACCGACCCGGAGCTCCGTGCCCGCGCGGCGGCCGATCCCACCGCCTACTGGGCCGAGCAGGCCGAGCGGCTGCGGTGGTCCCGACCGTGGGGCCGGGTCCTCGACAGCAGCGACGCCCCGTTCTACCGCTGGTTCACCGACGGCACGATCAACGTCTCCGACAACTGCCTGGACCGACACGTCGAGGCCGGTCGCGGCGACAAGGTCGCCTACCACTGGCACGGCGAGGAGGGCGAGACCCGCGACATCACCTACGGGTGGCTGCTGGAGCGGACGGCGAAGTTCGCCGGCGCGCTGCGCGAGCTGGGCGTCGGCAAGGGCGACGTCGTGGGGATCTACCTGCCGATGATCCCCGAGGTCGTCGTGGCGATGCTCGCCTGCACCCGGATCGGTGCCGTCCACAACGTCGTCTTCGGCGGCTTCTCGGCCGGCTCGGTCGCCGAGCGGATGGAGGTGTCGGGCGCGAAGGTCCTCGTCACTGCCGACGGCGCGCGGCGCAAGGGCAGGACGGCCCCGGTGAAGCCGTCGGTCGACGAGCACATGGGCCCG
>JALRCL010001015.1 GCA_023268575.1 Patulibacter sp. | reverse complement strand
TGCCGGGCGCCACGGTCGCCGTCGCCGCCAGCGTGGCGGTCGAGACCGGCACGCAGCTGCGCGAGTACCACGGCACGGCCGACGACCAGGGCCGGTACCGCATCGCGATCCTCGACGACCGGAAGCTGATCGGCGACGGGTTCGCCGTCTCCTCCGCAGCGGCCGGGTACCTGCCGGGAGCCTTCGGGCGACCCGTGCCCTCCCACGGAAGCATCGTCCACGGGACGGTCCTGCCGCGCGCCGGCGAGGTCGCTCGCGCGGACGTCGTGCTGCGGCAGCTCAGCGCCCGGGTCTCCGGGCGGGTGACCATCCGGGGCGGCGCCTCGGCCGTCGACGGCCTGCGCGTCTGGCTCAACGCCGCAGGCGACCAGTTGCAGGACGTCACGATCGACGACGAAGGACGGTTCGAGGCCCGCGCCCCGGCCGGTCCGCTCTCGCTGGAGGCCATGAGCCGCCTCGGGCTGCCGGGCTCGTGGCTCGGTCCCCAGCCGGGCGGCGGGCCTGCCCGCAACCGCCTCGTGCTCACCACCGGAGAGCACCGGTCCGGCCTCGAGATCGAGCTGCGCCCACGCCTGCCCCACTACGCGATCGACCAGTACGGGGTCTCCCACGAGGGCAGCGAGCCGCAGAGCGTGATCCCGTCGCCGACACCGCGCTATCCGATCGACGAGACGCCGCGAGCGGGCCGGATCACCGGCCCGCTCGCATCGGTCGGCGCGCTCGGGATGCCCCGTGCCGCGGAGGGCGTCCTGGCCGAGCCGTGGCTCGCCCAGCCGTGGGGCTTCAACCGCTACGAGCTCCCGCTCGAGAACCGCGGCGACGACGACCTCTGGATCCGCGGCGTCCGGTTCGAGGGGCCCGACGCCGCGCTCTTCCGCTGCGAGGGCCACGACGCGTCCTCCCGGTGGCAGCTCCCGTGCCGCGCGACGGCGGTGAGCAACGGACGCCACGGCGTCCTGCAGCCGGAGGAGTCCAGCGTCCTGCCGATCGTCGTCAACCAGGACGAGTACCGTCCCGTCTACCAGGCCACCGCGGTGATCGAGACGAACGCCCCGGGGAGCCCCCACCGCGTGCCGATGCGGGTGATGAACCTGACCGGCACCGGATTCGGTCCGTGCGCGATCAACCGCGCCTGCTCGGTCGGCAGCGAGCTGGGGACGCCGGGCGGGCAGGCCAGCCGCCCGAACCGGGCGCGCTTCGACGCACGCGGCGCGCGCCTGCTGGGTCGCTCGATCGTGCTCCGCTCCCGGCGGGTGCGCGCGCGGCTCCCCGGAGCCGCGAGCGGCGAGGTCCTCATCGATCGCCGTGCCAACACGCGACGAGCGACGTGGCGGACCGTCCGGCGGGCCCGGTTCGCGCTTCGCCGCGCGGCCACGGTCTCGCGGCGCCTGCGGCCGCTGCCCGCCGGGCGCTACCGCGTGCGGCTGCGCGTCGTTCCGCGTGGCGAGCGGGCCCGGACGGTGACCGTCGAGCGCCGCATCCGCGGCTGACCGCCGGACCGGCGACGCCCGCCGTGCTGCCCCGCCCGCCCCGGAGTGCGGCTACAGGCCGGCGTCGGCCAGCCGGCCGACGAGCTCGTCGGCGTGCTTCGTGTAGTGGCCGAGGTCGAAGACGGCGTCGAGGTCCAGCTCCGAGCAGCGCGCGTCGGCGGCGGCGAGCTGGCGCAGCGGGGTCCGGGTGTCCCACGCGCGCTGGGCGAGCTCCTGGGCGATCCGGTAGGCGTCGTCGCGGACGAGCCCGGTCTTCACCAACGCGAGCAGCAGCCGCTGGCTGAAGAGCGCGCCCGACGTGATCTCGAGGTTCTCGCGCATGCGGTCCTCGTGGACGACGAGGCCCGAGACGACGCGGACCGCGAGCGACTGCATGTAGTCCAGCGCGATCGTCGCGTCGGGGAGGATCACGCGCTCGGCGCCGGAGTGGCTGATGTCGCGCTCGTGCCAGAGGGCGACGTTCTCGACCGCTGCCTGCGCGTAGCCGCGCAGGACGCGGGCGAGCCCGGTGATCCGCTCCGTCGTGATCGGGTTGCGCTTGTGGGGCATCGCGGAGGAGCCCTTCTGCTTGCCCGCCCGGAACGGCTCCTCGGCCTCGCGGACCTCGGTGCGCTGCAGGTGGCGGATCTCCGTGGCCAGGCGCTCGAGCCCGGCGCCGGCGAGGCTGATCGCCTGCAGCAGCTGGGCGTGGCGATCGCGCGGGATGACCTGGGTGGAGACGGGCTCGCCCTGCAGCTCGAGCCGCTCCAGGACCTTCGCCTCGAACGCCGGCGAGGTCGAGGCGTACGTGCCGACCGCGCCGGAGAGCGCGCCGACGGCCACCTGGTCGAACGCCTCGGCGAGGCGCTGCGCGTTGCGGTCGGCCTCGAGGGCGAAGCCGGCGAGCTTGATGCCGAAGGTCGTCGGCTCGGCGTGGATGCCGTGGGTGCGCCCGACGCAGACGGTGTGGACGTGCTCGCGGGCCTTGGCGGCGAGCGCCTCGGCGACCTCCTGCGCACCGGCGACGACGATCTCGCCCGCCTTGCGCAGCTGGAGCGCCAGCGCGGTGTCCAGCACGTCCGAGGAGGTGAGGCCGTAGTTGATCCAGCGACCGCTCTCGCCGGCGGAGGCCGAGAGCACGTCGACGAACGCCGCGACGTCGTGGTCGGTGATCTTCTCCCGCTCCTGGACCGCCTCGACGGTGAACGTCGCCGCGCGGATCGCGTCGAGATCCTCGGGAGACGGGCCGCCGCCCTCCCCACCGTCGCCCGTGCCCTCGAGCCCCGGGACGACGTCGGGGGTCAGCGCCTCGGCGGCGGCGACCTCGACGTCGCGCCACGCCTGGAGCTTGGCCTGGTCGGTCCAGACGGCGCCGATCTCGGGACGGGTGTAGCGCGGGATCATCGCGCCGGATTCTGGCTGATGCCCGGCGGCGACGCCCGCCGCCCGCGCGGCCTCGTGCGCGGCCGACCCTCGGAGCGCTCGTCTCCGCGCCGCCCCGACGTCCGGGGCGCGACGCGGCCCGACCGGGCGTACATGTCTGCTTCCCCCACCGGCGACCCCCGGCGAGCGCCGCTTCCCGCCCGAATCGACGCCATCGCCGCTCGGGGCCGTGGCGATACGCCACAAACCACTCCCGGGGCTGAGCGTCGTCGCGCCACGCTCTGGACGGCGGGACAGGCCGAGGGGCCGCGGCGGGGGCGATCGTGTCCCGGGGTCCGGCCACGCGCGGTCGGCGGCTCGTGCACGGCGCCCCGACCCGTGCGGCGTCGGCCGGACCCATGCACCCGATCGAGGAGACCCACCGTGTCATCCCACCCACGCCGCCGGAGGCCGGCGGCATCACGCCGTGCCGCCACGCGCGCGGCCGGCCTCGCGACGACGGTCGTCGCCGCAGCCGCGCTCGCCGCACCCGCCCACGCCTACAACTACGTGCCCAGCGGCAACGGCGTCACCTGGGGCGTCCAGGACGCCGCCGCGCCGCGCGTGGACACCGGCAGCATCCGCGACACCGGCTCCAGCTCGGAGTCCGGCCTGACCGGCTTCGGCGGCATCCGGGTGAAGGTCTCCACCGGCGCCGCCCGCAACGGCGAGCTCGTCCGCGGCTTCGGCCTGCGGTTCGATCCGCCCGAGCGGTTCAGCTCCAGCAACAGCGTCGAGCTCGGCGGCGTCGCGATCGCCCGCCAGATCCGGTTCAACCGGACCACCAACTGGGCGCGCTGGCTGGACAGCTTCAAGAACACCACCGACGCCCCGATCACCGTCGACGTCCAGTTCGGGGGACAGACCGGGTTCGGCAACAGCGGCAGCAGCACCGGGATCGTCTCCGACACCTCCTCGGGCGACGCCGACATCACCCCGGCCGACGCGTGGACGCTGACGCGGTTCGGCGCCGGCGGCGCGGCGAGCACCCGCAGCCCATCGGCGGTCGTGATCGGCTCGCCCGCGCCGTTCGCGGGTGCCATGACCCGCACCGGCAACTTCCGCGACAAGCCGTTCGAGGAGGATCGCGTCCTGACCGGTCACGAGTCGAACTTCATCGGCTACGAGCACCGGCTGACGCTCGCGCCGGGCGAGACGAAGTCGCTGGCGCGGTTCGTGGTGATCGGGCGGCCGGAGAGCGCCGGCGGGACCGGCGACACCGCCCCCGGCGCCCAGGTCGCCGCGGTGCGCGCCACCGCCGCCGCGATCCCGACGACCGCCGCCGCCTTCGCGGACCTCACGAAGCCGGAGCTCTGCTCGCTGGCCAACTGGGACCTCGCAGCGCTGCCGACGATCGCCGCGTTCGACCCCGGAACCGACTGCGCCGGCGTCGGCGCTCCGGCGATCCCGGCGCTGCCGGCCGCCAACCCGACGACGACCGGCTCGACCTACGACGTCGTAGGCACGTCGATCGGCGAGATGCAGGCCGACATGGCCGCCGGCCGGACGACCTCGCAGCAGATCACCCGCGCCTACCTCGATCGGATCGCCGCCTACGACCGCGGCCCCTGGGGCTTCAACGCGTACACGACGGTCGCCGCCGACGCACTGGCGCAGGCGAAGGCCGCCGACGAGGCGCGCGCCGCGGGCAGGACCGGACCGGTGCTCGGCATCCCGCTGGCGATCAAGGACCTCTACGACACGAAGGACATGCCGACGACGAACGGCTCGCTCGTCTTCGAGGGCTACCGCCCGCCGGAGGACGCGACCTCGGTCGCCCGCCTGCGCGCCGCCGGCGCGGTGATCCTCGGCAAGGCGTCGCTGGAGGAGTACGCGCTCTCGGGCCAGTACTCCGACTCCGCCTACGGCATCGTCTGGAACGCGTTCTCGCCGTCGAAGTCGTCGCTGGCCTCCAGCGGCGGGTCGGCGACGGCGACTGCGACCTGGCTGGCCGCCGGGGCGCTCGGCAGCCAGACCGGCGACTCGCTCTACGCCCCCGCCAGTGGCGCCAGCCTCTACACGCTGCGCGGCACCGACGGGATGGAGAGCCTCGCCGGCCTCATGCCCCTCAGCTGGCTGCAGGACTACGGCGGAGCGCTCGCCCGGTCGCTGCCGGACCTCGCCGACATCCTCGACGTCACTACCGGCACCGACCCGCGCGACGCGGAGCGGACGGCCGAGGCCGACGCGCACCGGCCCGAGACCTGGCGCTCGACGCTGGACGCCGACGCCTTGCAGGGCAAGCGGATCGGCTACTACGACTCCGCCTTCACCGATCCGTTCGGGACGTCCGGCACGGTCGACGCGCAGAAGGCCGCGCTGCAGCGCTTCGAGGAGGCCGGCGCGACCCTCGTGCGGATCTCCACGGGCCCGTCGCTGCCCACGAGCGTGGCCGGGGACCGCGCCTACCAGGGCTGGGTCGAGTACATCCGGGAGCACCCGAACCTGCCGTTCCAGGACGCGGGCGACATCCTCGCCTCGCCGCTGCGGCTGCCGTACCGGCGCCGTGACGGCTACACCGGCACGGGCGCGATGACCCCGGCCCAGATCACCGCCTACAAGCAGTGGCGCGCCGACGCCAAGGTCGCCGTCGGGCAGTGGCTCGACAACCCGCCGAGCCCCGTCGATCCGGACACCGGCAACCCCTCGCCGGGTGCCCTGGACGCCGTCGCGTTCCCCGGGCTGAAGAGCACGCTGAGCCTCAACGACGGCAACGCGGCCGCGTTCGGGCGCGGCGACCCGCCGACCAACGGCGCCGGTGCGCCGTCGGTGGCGTTCCCCGCGACGATCAACGACGACGGCGAGCCGACGAACCTGCAGCTCGCCGGGCGGGCGTGGGACGACGCGAAGCTCATGGGCTACGCGTACGCGTTCGACCGCGTCGCCCAGGCGCACATCGCCCCGACGACGGCGCCGCGGCTGGCCTACGCGGCCGACCCGCAGCCGCCGGTCGTGGACCCGCCGCCGGTCGTCGCCCCGGAGCCGGCGCCGATCCCCGCCCCGCTCGTGCCGCAGGCGACGACGCCGCTGGCGCCCCCGGCGGCCGTCAAGCGCACGGTGCGGATCCGCGCCGGCTCGGTGCGGGTCGACCGCTCCGGGCGCTTCGCCGTCCGCGTGAGCTGCGCGCGCGGCGCGACCTCCTGCGTGCTGCGCGTGCGGGTGACGCGCGGCGGCCGCACGCTGGTCTCGCGGGTGGTGACCGTCCGGGCCGGCCGGACGGCGACGCTGCGGGTGCGCCCGAACGCGTCGATGCGACGGCTCCTGCGCCGTGGGTCCTCGCCGACGGTCCGGGTCCGGGTCTCCGGGGCGCGGATCCGGGCGACGCCCTCGGCGGTCGTCGTGGTGCGTCCCGCGCGGTGAGCGACGTGGGGGTGCGCGGCCCGTCCGCGCACCCCCACGGCCGGGCTCCCCGGCGCGGCGCCCCACGGCGCGAGGCGCTCCCCGCCGTGCGCCGCGTCGGGGAGCGCTCGCCGGCGTGACGTGGTCCGCCTCCGACCGCATCGACCGCAACCCCCCGGACCGTCGGGATCGGGCGCTCCGCGCCGCCCGCGGCGGGGGTCGGCCACCGCATCGCCACCCGCTCGCGCGCCGCGACCGGTAGAGCTTGGGGGCGATGTCCCCGGCGCGCTACCCGCAGATCCTCGACGACCCGCTGCGCAACCGGGGCACCGCGTTCACCGCCGAGCAGCGCCGCGTGCTGGGCCTCGACGGCCTCCTGCCGCCGGCGATCGAGTCGCTCGACGAGCAGGTCACGCGCTCGATCGAGGTCTTCCGCCGGCGGCCGCGGCCGATCGACCAGTACCTCTACCTCCGCGAGCTGCAGGACACGAACCTCGTCCTGTACTACCGGCTGCTCGTCGACCACCTCGAGGAGGTCCTGCCGATCGTCTACACGCCGACGGTCGGCCTCGCCTGCCAGCGCTTCCACCGGATCTTCCGGCGCCCGCGCGGCCTGACGCTGCCCTACACCGAGCGCCACCGGCTCCCGGAGCTGCTCGGCAACCGGCGCCAGCCGAGCGTCGACGTCATCGTCGTGACCGACGGCGAGCGGATCCTCGGCCTCGGCGACCAGGGCTCCGGGGGCCTCGGGATCCCGATCGGCAAGCTCGCGCTCTACACCGCGATCGGCGGGCTCGACCCCGGCCGGACGCTCCCGATCGTGCTCGACGTCGGCACGAACAACGAGGAGCGCCTCGCCGACCCGGGCTACCTCGGCTGGCGCCACGAGCGGATCGCGGGGCCGGAGTACGAGGACTTCGTCGAGCGGTTCGTCCAGGCGGTGGAGACCGAGCTGCCACGAGCGATGATCCAGTGGGAGGACTTCGCCAGCCACAACGCGCGACCGATCCTCGATC
>JALRCL010000999.1 GCA_023268575.1 Patulibacter sp. | reverse complement strand
TAGCGGTCGATCCAGGCGGTCATCGCCTCGAGCGCCGCCGGCTCCAGATGGGCCGGGCGTCGCTGCGCCTCCCGCGTGCGGGACACGAGGCCGGCGGCCTCGAGCACTCCCACGTGGCGGGAGACCGCCTGCTTCGTGATCGGGAACCGCTCGGCGAGCTCGTTGACCGTCGCTGGCCCGCGGCTGAGCCGCGCCACGATCGCTCGTCGAACGGGGTCGGCGAGGGCGAGGAAGGCGCGGTCGAGCTGGTCGTCGTCGGTCATCGGAGCGGCATGGGACGTTGTCGTCAACGAATCTATTGATCAACGAAATTGTTGTCAATAGGCACGTCGATCGCGGGCCGAGCCGGCGGGCGCGGCGCGGCGCGGCGGGCGCCAGCCGGGGCGGGCGCGCGGGACGGCACCGGCGACGGCGGGCGCACGGACGCCGTCCCCGCCGCTCGCTACCGTCCCCGAGTCGTCGCGCGCGAGCGTCGACGACGACCGCGATGCCCGAGGACCGCCCGACCTACCTCCTGCGCCGCTCCCGCCGCGCCCGGCGGGCGTCCGTGCGGATCGAGCCCGACCGCGGCCTCGTCGTGACGCTGCCCCAGCGTGCCGCGACGCGCGAGGCCGACCGCGTCGTCGACGAGCTCGCGGCCTGGATCGGGCCGCGCCTGGCCCAGCAGCAGGCGCGGCGGGCGGCGTTCGTGGCACAGGCGGGCGACCGGCTGCCGGTCCTCGGCGAGGAGCTGCGGATCGTGGAGGAGGCCGGGCGCCGGCGCGCGCACCGGCGCGGTGGGGACCTGCTGGTGCCGGACGGCGACGCCGGTGAGCGGGACCGCGCGATCGAGGCGTGGCTGCGCGCACGCGCGCGCGAGGCCGCCACGCCGATCCTCGACGAGGCCGTGGCGGCCCTGGGGGTCCGCCGCGGGCGACTGCGGATCACCGACACGCGCAGCCGCTGGGGCTCCTGCTCGTCGACCGGGACCATCAGCCTGTCGTGGCGCCTCCTGCTCGCGCCGCCGGACTGCCTGGACTACGTCGCCTGGCACGAGGCGTGCCACCTCGTCCACGCGCACCACGGCCCGGCCTTCTGGGCGCTGCTCCAGGAGCACCGGCCGGACTGGCGCGCGCCGTCGGCGTGGCTGCGCGAGCACGGCCCCGGGCTGCGGCTCTGGCTCGCCTCCGCCTGAGGTCGCGACGGGGCGGGCGCCGGGCCCGTGGGGGCCCGGAACGAGGAGCGCCCGCCGCGGGGACCGCGACGGGCGCTCGGCACGTCGGAGGAGCGGGCCGGAGCCGGCCCGCCGCGGGATCAGCCGCGCTGGTCCAGCGGCACGTAGTCGCGGCCGCGGGCACCGGTGTAGATCTGCCGCGGACGGGCGATCTTCTGCTCCTTGTCGTCCACCATCTCCAGCCACTGGGCGACCCAGCCCGGCGTGCGGCCGATGGCGAAGAGCACGGTGAACATCTCGACCGGCAGGCCGAGCGCCTCGTAGATGAGGCCCGAGTAGAAGTCGACGTTCGGGTAGAGCTTGCGCTTGACGAAGTAGTCGTCCTCGAGCGCGATCCGCTCGAGCTCCTGCGCGACGTCGAGCAGCGGGTTCGTCGTGCCCGTCGCCTCGAAGACGTCGTCGACGGCCTTCTTGATGATCTTCGCCCGCGGGTCGAAGTTCTTGTACACCCGGTGGCCGAAGCCCATCAGGCGCTCGTTGCCGTTCTTGACGCCGTCGATGAAGCCGGGGACGTTCTCGACCGACTCGATCCGCTGGAGCATCTCCAGCACGCTCTGGTTCGCGCCGCCGTGGAGCGGGCCGTAGAGCGCGCCGACGCCGGCGGCGACGGCGGAGTACGGGTCGACCTGCGACGAGCCGACCGAGCGGACGGCCGAGGTCGAGCAGTTCTGCTCGTGGTCGGCGTGGAGGATGAGGAGGACGTCGAGCGCCTTCGCGATCCGGGGGTCGGCGTCGTACTTCAGCTCGGCGATCTTGAACAGCATGCCGAGGAAGTTCTCGGCGTAGTTCAGGTCGTTGTCCGGGTAGACGTACGGCATGCCCTTCGCGTGACGGAACGCGAACGCGGCGAGCGTCGGGACCTTCGCGATCAGGCGGACGATCTGCTCGTAGCGGACCTGCTCGTCGTCGATCTTCTTCGCCTCCGGGTAGAAGGTCGAGAGCGCCGCGACCGACGCCTGGAGCATGCCCATGGGGTGGGCGTCGTAGCGGAAGCCCTCCACGAAGCTCTTCACGTTCTCGTGCACGAACGTGTGCGTCGTGATCGCGTGCGTCCACTCGTCGAGCTCGGACTTCGTGGGCAGCTCGCCGAAGATCAGCAGGTAGGCGACCTCGAGGAACGTCGCCTGCTCGGCGAGCTGCTCGATCGGGTAGCCCCGGTACTCGAGGATGCCCTTGTCGCCGTCGATGTACGTGATGGCGGAACGACACGACGCGGTGTTCGTGTACGCCGGGTCGTAGGTCATGAGGCCGAAGTCGTCGTCCTCGACCTTGATCTGGCGCAGATCCATCGCGCGGACGGTGCCGTCCGTGATCGGGATCTCGTAGGTCTTCCCCGTGCGGTTGTCGACGACGGTCAGCGACTGCTGGGCGGTCGCGACCGCTCCTGCGCCACCGGTCTCCTGGGTCTCGCTCATGGGGCTCCTCGTTCGTTCCTTCCGCGTGCGTGGCCAGTCTATGGAACCGCGCCCGCCATGCCGCACGACCGGGCGCGCGGCCGTTGGCGAGCCCACCGATCGGGCGGTTGCGCGATCGGCCGCGGTCTGCTGACCGCCGTCGGGGAAGGTGGTGCGCGATAGTCCCCGCCGTGCTGCCCGCGGCGACCGACCGGATCCTGGCGCTGCCCGACGACGCCCTCGTGCTCGACGTCGGCGGCTGGGCCGCGCCGTTCAACCGGGCCGACTGGGTGATCGACGCGATGCCGTTCGCCACGCGCGGCGCCATGGGCTTCTCGTACGGCGGCGAGCGCGAGCGCTTCGGCGTCGACACCTGGGTCGTGCGCGACGTCTGCGCGCGCGAGCCGTGGCCCTTCGAGGACGGGCAGTTCGACCTCGCGATGTGCGTCACGACGCTCGAGGACCTCCGCGACCCGATCTGGGTCCTGCAGGAGATGTCCCGCGTCGCGAAGGCGGGCTACCTCGAGGTCCCGACGATGCTCGGCGAGCTCGTCTGGGAGCTGCCGGGGGAGGGGGCCTACCTCGGCAACCGCCACCACCACTGGCTCTGCCGGATCACCGCGGAGGGCGTGGACCCCGAGCGGACGCTCGCGCGCGTGCCCGAGGACGGCGCCGGCAGCGGCGCGGCGGCCGCCGGCCACCTGCCGCCGCCGTCCGGCCGCGGCGGGCTCGGCGAGCGGGGCGGCGTCCTGGACCTCCGCGACGGCGAGCGTCCGCCCGACGTCGCGCGCCCGGCGATGACCTTCGTCCACAAGCAGCACTCGATCCACGCCGACCCCGCGCTGCGGGTCTCGCCCTCGCGCCGGGCCGAGCTCGCGGTCGACGAGTACCTCCAGGGCCTCTTCTGGTCCGGCGGGCTGCCCGCGCAGGAGCAGCTGCTCATCGGCGAGACGCTGCACGCCGAGCTGCGCGAGCTCGTCGACGCCCGCTTCCCGCCCACGGCCGCCGAGCGGCGGCTGCGCACGGGGGAGGAGCGTCTGCGGC
>JALRCL010000439.1 GCA_023268575.1 Patulibacter sp. | reverse complement strand
CAGCTCGGACGCCACGTCGCGCTGAAGGTCCTCCACGAGCAGCTCGCCGAGGACCCGCAGGTCGTCGCCCGCTTCCGCCGCGAGAGCCAGTCCGCGGCGGGCCTGCAGCACCCCCACATCGTCCAGGTCTTCGACCGCGGCGACTGGGACGGCATCCCGTACATGGCGATGGAGCTCGTCGACGGGGTGACGCTGAAGGACGTCATCCGCGACCAGGCGCCGCTGGACCCGATCAAGTCGATCGACCAGATCAGCCAGGTCCTCGACGCCCTGCGCTACGCCCACCGCCGCGGCCTCGTCCACCGGGACATCAAGCCGCAGAACGTCCTCGTCGGACCGGACGGCCAGCTGAAGGTCGCCGACTTCGGCATCGCGCGCGCGGTCGACGACCTGCAGATGACGCAGACCGGCATGATCGTCGGCACCGCGCACTACCTCTCGCCGGAGCAGGCGTCGGGCCAGAACATCACGCCGGCCGCCGACCTCTACGCCGTCGGCGTCGTCCTCTTCGAGATGCTCACCGGCCGGCTGCCGTTCGACGGCGACCAGCCGGTGGCGATCGCGCTGAAGCACGTCAACGAGGACCCGCCGGCGCTCTCGGTCGTCAACCCGGACGTGCCGGCGGACCTCGAGGCCGTCGTCATGCGCGCGCTGGCGAAGTCCGTCGACGATCGCTTCGCCGACGCGGAGGAGTTCATCGCCGCGCTCCAGGGCGTCCGGCACCGGATCGTGTCCGGCGAGCCGGAGCCGGAGCGCGGGACGTACCCGACGTCCGGTCCGCGGGGCGCGGACATGCCGACCGGCGGCTGGCTGCAGCCGGCGGCGGGCATGGCGGTGCCGGCCGGGGTCGCGCCGGAGGAGGCGCGCGAGGCCGACGAGGCTCGTCGGCGTCGGCGCCGCGCGTGGATGATCACCGGCGCGCTGGCGACCCTCGCGGCGCTCGCGCTGCTCGGGTACCTCATCTTCGGCCGGATGGAGACCGTCCCGCGGGTCAACGGCCTGACGGAGGCCGCCGCGACCCAGCGGCTCGAGGAGCGCGGCTTCCAGGTCAGCACGGAGCAGCAGGCCAGCGGCGACGTCCGCCGCGGTCTCGTGATCCGGTCCTCGCCGCGCCGTGGCGCGCGCGTGCGGCACGGGTCGAAGGTCCTGCTGACCGTCTCGAGCGGCCCCGCGCAGCTGACGATCCCCGCGGTGGAGGGCCAGACGCGCGCGGACGCGCGCAAGGCGCTGATCCAGGCCGGGATCGCCGAGGACGACATCGCCGACGCCGAGCAGGCGTCGGAGACGGTCGAGGCCGGCCGGGTGATCAGCGTCTCCCCGGCGGCGCAGACGAACGTCGACCCGGGCACGCAGGTGACGCTCACCGTCTCCACCGGTCCCGCGAGCGAGGATCAGGTCGAGGTCCCCAAGGTCACCGACCTCGACCGTGCGGCGGCCGAGAAGGCGCTCACCGACGCCGGCCTCGTGCCGGAGGTCACCGAGGTCGACTCGACGGACGTCGAGGCCGGCACCGTCACCGAGCAGAGCCCGGCGGCGCGCTCGAGGGTCGACGAGGGGTCGACCGTGCGCCTGACCGTCACGCGCAAGCCGGCGGACGAGGAGGACGACCAGGTGGCCGTCCCGAACGTCGAGGGCCGCACCCGGGCGCAGGCGGAGCGGACCCTGCGCGCCGCCGGCCTGCGCCCGCGCGTCACCGAGGTCGTCGTGTCCGACGAGGGCCAGGACGGGCGCGTCCAGCGTCAGGTCCCCAACGGCGGCAACGTGAAGAAGAACGCGACGGTGACCGTCCAGGTCGGGCGCTACGAGGAGCCGACGACCGACACGACGACCACCGGCAGCTCGGGGTCCTCCGACGACCAGGGGGCCGCCGACACGAGCACGACCGGCGTGGCGGCGGTCCGCTCGGGTGCCGCGGGGCCGCCGCCCGTCGCCGCTGGCGACTGGCTCGGCGATCTGCTGCGGCGACCGGTGGTCGTCGTGCGCGACGCCCGCCGCCGCGCCTGAGGGTCCGCCGCGGCGGCCGCGGCGGGTACGGCAAGGCACGGGTGCGGAGCGAGGGCGTCGCCGACCGGTCGATCGCGGGTGCTCACGCGCACGACGCTGCGGCCGGGCGCGGGCCGGGCGCGGCGGGGCGGCACGAGTCGTCGTGCCGAAGGAGCGGCGCGGCCCGCGGGCCGGTCGCGCCCAGGGGCCGGCGGAGGCATCGCGCCGGCCGGCCGAGCCCGAGGCGGCGGTCGCCTCGTGCGACGGCCCTCAGCCGCGCCGCAGGAGCGACAGCGCCTCGAGCGAGACGCTGCGGCTGTCGGGCGGCAGGCTCGTGAGCCAGACGAGGTAGTACCGGTACCGCGTGCCCCCGGTGCGCAGCGGGACGTTGGCGCGGCGGGCGGCGCCCGTGACCGAGCCGACCTCGACCCAGCCGGGGTCCGGCACGGTGCTCGGCGGACCGGCGCCGTCGTCCTTGGCGGCGTAGATCGTCGCCTGCCAGCCGGGCGTGGAGGTGGCGTAGGAGAGGTTCGTGGCGGCGACGGTGCGCGAGCCGACGTCGAGGTAGATGCCCACGCCGGCCTTGCCGAACGTGCCGCCGTTGTAGTTCTCGGTGCTCCAGGCGGTGCTCGGGTCGCCGTCGAGGACCTTGCCGGTGTCCTCGGGGTGCTCGGCCTTCACCGCGTCGGAGGAGAGCGGGTCGTAGTCGTGCGCCGCGTTCTGGCTCAGCGAGATCGTGCGCTCGCCGGAGACCGGTGGCGCGGACGGCCGCTGGTCCGTGCCACGGGTCGTGGCGTCGGGCAGGAGCTGGACGGCGGCGAAGACGAGCGCGGCCACGACGAGCAGGACGGCCGCGAGCAGCAGCCCCCGGCGCCGCAGGCGGAGGTTCGCCCGGCGGCGCTTCTGGGGCGGCAGGCTGCGCAGGACCGCCGTCGCCTCGCCGGTCGCCTCCCCGCGGCGCGAGGCCTCGATCGTCAGGACGTCCTCGAGGTCGGCGATGAGGTCCGCGGTGTCCGGGTAGCGGATCTCGAGGTCCTTCGCCGTCGCACGGTCGACGACCGCGGCGAGCGCCGCGCCGACCGAGGGGCGCAGCGCCTGGACGTCCGGCAGCTCCTCGCGGACGTGCTTCATCGCGACGGCGACCTGGTTCTCCCCGTGGAAGGGGACGTCGCCGATGAGCATCTCGAAGAGGACGATCCCCAGCGAGTAGACGTCGCTCTGGCCCGTGACCTCGTGGCCCATCGCCTGCTCGGGCGACACGTAGTCCGTCGTGCCCAGCACGCGACCGTCCGCGGTCAGGCCGTGCTCCTCGAGCGTCCGGGCGATGCCGAAGTCCGTGACCTTCGCCAGGCCCTCCTCGTTGATGAGGACGTTCTGGGGCTTGACGTCGCGGTGGACGATCCCGCGGTCGTGGGCGGCGCCGAGCGCCCGGGCGATCTCGATCGCGTACGCGACCGCCTCGGTGACCGGCAGCCGACCGGCCCGCTGGATCCGCTCCTTCAGCGTCTCGCCGCGGACGTGCTCGAAGACGATGAACGGCGTGTCGTCGTGCTCGCCGGCGTCGATCACCTGCACGATGTGCGGGTGGTTCAGCTGCGCGACCGCGCGCGCCTCGCGACGGAACCGCTCCAGCTGCTCGGAGTGCTCGGCGATCTCGCGGTGCATCCGCTTGATCGCGACGGTGCGCTCGAGCACCGTGTCGAAGGCCCGGTAGACCGTCGACATGCCACCGGACCCGATCTGGGCCTCGAGGCGGTAGCGGTCCGCGAGCAGTGTGCCGACGTCGATGGTCACCGGGACGGGGTCGTTCGGGCGGTCCGGGTCGGCGAGGCGGTCGGGAGAGCGGTCGGGAGGCGGCTCGGCAGGACGCCGGCCTCGTCACATCCTTGCGGGTGACGGGCGATCAGGGGCCGCCGGGTCCGGATCTTGCCGGGAACCGGCGCCGAAGCCCGTGATCTTCATCGCTTCCTAACCCTCTCCGGGCGCCGGGTTGCACCCGGGAGCGAACA
>JALRCL010000433.1 GCA_023268575.1 Patulibacter sp. | reverse complement strand
CGCTCGCGGCGACCGCGTCGGTCGTCGACGCGCTGCTCGCACGGCGCCGGCCCCCGGTGCTGCGCGTCGACGCGCCGAGCATCGCGCCGCGCGGGCAGGAGCTCGCCGTCGCGGTCGCGCCGGAGCGCCCCGAGCCGGCGCTGCGACTGCGGCTCGCGGGCACGCCGACGGTCGAGGTCCGCGACGGCGAGGGCTCCGGCGCGCTGGCGGCGACCGTCGTCGCGCACCGGCGCGGGCGCCACCTGCTGCCCCCGGTCGTCGCTCGGCGCGAGGGGCCGCTGCGGCTGGGGCGGTGGGACCACCGCGCGCCCGATCCGGCCGCCGAGCTGCGGGTGCTGCCGGACTACCGCGCCGCCCATCGGCTGGCCGCGGTCGTCCGTTCCGCGGGCGGGGTCCGCAGCCGCGGCGCCTACGGTCTCGGCACGGAGTTCGACCACGTGCGCGAGTACGCGCCGGAGGACGACGTCCGGCAGGTGAACTGGCGCGCGACCGAGCGGCTCGGCCGGCCGATGAGCAACCAGTGGCGGGTCGAGAGCGACCGCGACGTCGTGCTGCTCGTCGACGTCGGGCGGCTCGGCGACGCACCCGCGCAGTCCGGCGCGGCGGGACCGGTGCGCGAGGGGGCGACCGGTGACGCCGGTGGCCGAGCGGTCCGCGAGGACGACGGGTCGCCGCGCACCGGTCGCGCGGCGCGCCGGGCCGCCGAGGACGCAGCGATCGGACTGTCGGGGCTGCGGCCGGCGTCGAGCGTCCCCGCCCCGCCGCGGCTGCTCGACGTCTGGCTCGACGCGGCCGCGGCCGTTGCCGCGACGGCCGACGCGCTCGACGATCACGTCGGCGCGATCGCCTACGACGACGCGGTGCGCCGACGGCTGCCGCCGCGCCGGGGCGCGGGCGACGCGATCGTCCGCGCCCTCCACGACCTCGAGCCGCGCGGCGTGGACAGCGACCACGGCCGGGCGTTCCGGGCGATCGGCGGCGCGCGGCGCGCGTTCGTGCTCGTGCTCACCGACCTGCTCGACGAGGCCGCCGCAGCCC
This sequence comes from Patulibacter sp., assembly GCA_023268575.1. Lineage (GTDB taxonomy): Bacteria > Actinomycetota > Thermoleophilia > Solirubrobacterales > Solirubrobacteraceae > Patulibacter. Next base: position 5,211 of record JALRCL010000433.1, on the reverse strand, counting down.
CGCTGCTGGAAGCCTCCTCGCTCCTGGCCCGGCGCCACGCGCTGTGCGTCGCGACCGTCGAGGAGCCCCGGCTGCGCGAGCTCGCCACCGGCCGTCCGGCGGACGAGCACGCCGCGCTCGCCCAGGCCGTCGCGATCGGGGTCCGCGCGCAGCGCGACCGCGTCGCGGCCCGGCTGCGCGCCCGCGGGATCCAGGTCCTCACGACGCCCCCGTCGGGACTCGCTGCGGCGTCCGTCGACGCGTACCTGCGGACGAAGCGCCGCGGCCTGTAGCCGGTCGGCCGCGCGGACACGGCGATGCGACCCGCGACGCGCGGGGGCGCCCCGCGCGCCGGCGCGACCGACCGTCGGCCGGGGCGACCGCGGTCAGGCGCGACCGAGGCGACGCACGAGCGCCCAGTAGCCCCCGGCGAGGCCGAGCCCGAGGGCGACGACCGCCACCGCCGGCCAGCCGGCGGGGGAGACGAACCCCTCCACGACGCCGCAGAGCACGAGGAACGGCGCGGTTCCGGCGACGACGAGGACGGCGGGGCGGGCCGCGTCGCGCAGCGCCTGACCGCGGGGACGGTCGCCGGGGTCCACGAGCCGCCAGCCGGCCGCCATGCCCGCGGCCGCCGCCACGACGATGCACGTGAGCTCGAGCGCCCCGTGCGCGGTGACCATCCGCAGGACGGTCCCGAGGTTGCCGTTGGCGGCCGCGAGCCCGAGGACGGCGCCGAGGATCGCCCCGTTGTAGGCCACGAGGAGCACCGCCGGCAGCGCGAAGCCCACGCCGGCGACGAAGCTCAGGAAGGTCACGCGGATGTTGTTCGTGAAGAGCTCGGAGGAGAACGCCGCCGAGTCCGACGAGCTCAGACCGCGGTCGAGGTCGGGCGGCGCGGCCCCGTCGATGAACGAGTCCGGTACGAGGGTCGCGGCGACCGCCGGGTCCAGCGCCGCCCACACGCCGACGACGAGCGCCGGCACGAGCAGCGCCGCCGCGCTCAGCGCGAGCCAGCCGCCGAGGGCGCGGACGAGCCGCCAGTAGCCGCCCGCCGCGAAGGCCCACGGGCTCGTGCGGCGCTGGCGGTGCGCGTAGACGAGCGTCCGCGCGCGCTCGACGAGCGTCTCGAGCCGCACCGTCACCGGCGCGTCGGGGAACGCCCGCCGCGCGAACGCCAGATCGGCCACGGCCGAGCGGTACGCTGTGCCCAGGCGCAGGATGCCGTCGGGCCCCAGGTGCTCGGGCCGGCTGGTCCCCGCCTGACGGACGAGATCCTCGAGGGCGCGCCACGCAGGCTCGCGGGTCTCGAGGAAGCGGGGGAGGTTCACGGAGTGGACGACTACCAGGACCGGGTGACGATCACCACCCCGGAGGGCCTCGAGGTCGCCCTGGTGCTCGCCGGCCCGGCGACGCGGATCATCGCCGCCCTCGTCGACCTCCTCATCAAGCTCGTCGCCGCGTCGTTCGTCGTCTCGATCGCCGTCGGGATCGGCTACGCGATCCTCGGCGACGCGGGTGCCGCGATCGCGCTGGCCGTCGGCGCGTTCGGGTTCCTCTTCCTCTGGGACCCGTGGCTCGAGCAGGTCACCGACGGCCGCCCGCCGGGCAAGTCGATGCTCGGGCTGCGCGTCGTGCGCGACGACGGCGGTCGCGTCGACCTCGCGTCGAGCCTCGTGCGCAACCTCCTGCGGATCGTCGAGTACCCGCTGCTCTACCTGCCCGGCATCGCGATGCTGCTCGTCCATCCGCGCCACCAGCGGATCGGCGACCTCGCCGCCGGCACGTACGTCGTCCGCGAGCACCGCCCGGTCGCCCGCGCGTCGGCGCGTCCGGCCGTGGCGCCGCCCGCCGGGGACCCGGTCCCGGCTCTGGACCTCGTCGCGCTCGACGCCCACGATCGCGCCACCGTGCGGCGGTTCGCCACGCAGGCCGGCACGCTGCCCGACGGCGACCGCGCGCGGCTGGCGACGCTCATCGCGGGTCCGCTGCGGCGCCGGGTGGGCGGGGTGCCGCCGGGGACGGCGGACGAGGAGCTCGTCCTCGCGGTCGCCCACCGCCTCGGCTGACGGGCCGTCCGCGGCCGCCGGCGAGCGCGAGCGCGAGCGCAGCGCCGAGCGCCCATCCGGCGAGGACGTCGCTGGGGCTGTGGACGGCGAGCACCACCCGCGTGATGCCGATCGCGACGACGAGCACCGCCGTCGCGGCGAGCCACCGGCGGTCGGCCCGCTCGCGCGTGAGGACGAGGCCGAGGGTCAGCCACCCGGCGGCGGACTGCAGCGCGTGCCCGGACGGGAACGCGCTGGAGCCCTCGTCGACGGCGTGGAGGGCCAGCGGCGGGCGCGGCCGATCGACGAGGTCCTTCAGCACGGGCACGAGCGCGACCGCCACGAGCAGCGCGACGAGCGGCAGCAGCGCGACGCGCCAGGGGACGCGGTCGTCCAGCACGAGCAGGATGCCGGCGCCGAGGAGCGCCGGGGTGGCGACCCAGCCGCTGCCGAGCGTCGTCAGGGCGCGCGCGAGGTCCACGACCCAGTCGGGGCGCCACCGGGCGACCTCCTCGACGATCCGGGCGTCCGCGCGCGTCAGCGGGTCGTCGTGCTCGACGAGCACCGCGAGGATCGCGGCGACCGCGACGAGGGCGAGGATCGCGAGGACCCGCCACGACCGGGAGGGACCGGGCACCCGCCACACGCTAGCCGCCGATCGGCCCGGGCGGCCCACGGCGCGCGGAGCGCAAGAACGGTCATCGACGCCGGGAGGCCCCCGCGCCACACTGCTCCGCGTGACCCCCGCCGGCCGCGATCGCCTCCGCGAGCTCCTCGACGCCGTCCTGGCCGAGGGCAACGCGTCCCTGGACGCGATGGCCGCCGACGCGTTCGCCTCGCCCTTCCACTTCCACCGGCAGCTCGTCGCCGGCGCGGGGGAGCCGCCGGTGGCGCTGCGCCGCCGGGTCCTGCTGGAGCGCGCGAGCTGGCAGCTCGGGCAGGGCGCGCGCGTCGCCGACGTCGCGCAGGACGCGGGGTACGACTCCGTCCCGGGCTTCAGCCGGGCGTTCCGACGTGCGTTCGGGCGGCCACCGTCGAGCACGACCGCCGGGAGCGATCACCGCCTGGTGGCGCCCAACGGCCTGCACTTCCACCCGCCGCTGCACCTCTGGGTCGACACGGCGGAGCAGGCCGGCGACGGCGCGCCGCGCGACGGGGCGCCGCGCGCGGGGGCGAGCGTGCCGCTCGCCCAGCTCGTGCACCACGACCTGGCCGACACCCGGCAGCTGCTCGACGCGGCGACCGCGCTCGGGGAGGACGAGCTGCGACGGGAGCGCCGCCCGGGCCACGTCGTGCTCGCGTGGGACGGCCCCGAGCCGTCGCTGCTGCACGTGCTCGACGCGCTCGTGCGCACGAAGGAGATCTGGCTCGCGTCGATCGCCGGCGAGGACCTGCCGGTCCGGGCGCTCGCGACGCTGCCGGGCGTCCGCGAGCGGCACGCGGCGCTGGCGCCGCGCTGGGTCGCGACGTGGCGCGACGTCGAGCGGCGCGGCGCGTGGGCGGACCGTCTCGTCGACGCGCTGTGCGAGCCGCCGGAGAGCTTCCCGCTGTCGGGCGTCCTCGTCCACGTCCTGACGTACGCCGCCCACCGACGGCAGGTCGCCCGCTCGATGCTGCGCGAGGCCGGTCGCGAGGTCGACGACGGCGATCCCCTCGCGTGGCTCGTCGACGGCGCGGCCGGCGCCGACGCCGGCGCGCCGGGCTGACGCCGCGCTTCCCCCGACCACCAGGAGCACCCGATGCCGCACACGACGTACTTCACCGCCTCGACCCTCGACGGGTTCCTCGCCGACGAGGACCATTCGCTCGAGTGGCTCTTCCGCAGCGACCACGACCCGCGCGGGGCGCACGACCACGAGGCGTTCGCGGCGAGCGTCGGCGCGCTCGCGATGGGCTCGTCGACCTACGAGTGGATCCTGCGGCACGAGGCCGCGAAGCCCGGCTTCCGCTGGCCCTACGCGCAGCCGACCTGGGTCTTCACGACCCGCGACCTGCCGCGCGTGGACGGCGACGTCCGATTCGTCCGCGGCGACGTCGTCCCGGTCCACACGGAGATGGCGGCGGCCGCGGGCGAGCGCGACGTGTGGCTCGTGGGCGGCGGCGAGCTCGTCGGTCGGTTCGCCGACGCCGGGCTGCTGGACCGGGTGCTCGTCTCGATCGCCCCGGTGACGCTCGGCGCCGGCGCGCCGCTGCTGCCGCGGCGGCTGCGACTGCGCGTCGAGGGGATCGAGCGCAACCGCGACTTCGCCTGCGTGACCTACGGCGTCGTGGGGCCAGAGCCGGACTGACCGCGAGCTACGCCGTGGCGGCGACGGTGCCGCGGGCGTGCGCGGCGAGCGCCTCCTGCGCGGCGGCGAAGCTCGCGTCCTCGGCGTCGCCGAGCTCCAGCGGGATCATCGCCGGGCTCTCGCGGGCGAGCGTCAGCTCGGCCGACGCGGTGACGATGTCGGTCAGGCCGAGGAACTCGAAGGCGTGGCGCAGCCACGGCTCGCGGTGGTCCCAGCCGTGGCGCGGGGTGCCGGGGCCGTAGCCGCCACCGGAGGCCAGCGCCAGCACGAGGGTCGTGCCGCCGAGCAGGCCGGCGCCGTCCTCGCCGAGGGTGATCCCCGGAGCGACGACGCGGTCGAACCACGCCTTGACCGTGCTCGGCACGCCGAAGTTGTAGAGCCCCATGCCGAGCACGACGACGTCGGCGTCGCGGACCTCCCCGGCGACCTCCGCGGTCAGCGCCCACGCGGCGCGCTGGGCGTCGTCGCGGGCGTCCGCCGGGGTGAGGCCGGCGGTGAAGGCCGGACCGTCGAGGTGGGGCAGCGGGTCGGCCGCGAGGTCGCGGTACGTCACGACGCCGTCGGGGTTGGCTGCGCGCCACGCGTCGGCGTAGCCGGCGCTCAGGCGGCGGCTGCGCGAGTCGTCGGCGCGCAGCGAGGAATCGAGGTGCAGGAGGTGGGGCATGCCCAAGGTGTAGCACAGATCATTTGCGTAACGCCGACTATTGAGGTTCATGAAGCAATCGGTCGGGGGCGGTAGACTGGCCCCATGGCGAGCGTCGACACGAGCAGGGCGGCGCAGTCGCTCGCGCTGCTGTCGCACCTCGCCCGGGTCGCGCGGCGCGAGGCCGACCGCGAGGTCGCCGACGACGGGCTGCGACCCGCGCACCTCGTCGTGCTGACGCTGTTGCGCGACC
>JALRCL010000872.1 GCA_023268575.1 Patulibacter sp. | reverse complement strand
AGCGCGCGCTCGAGGTGGGCGAACGAGCCCGGCTCGTGCATGCCGGTGTCGAACAGGACGATGCCGTCGCCGGACGCGATCGCCCACGCGTTGCAGTGCGGCACGCCGGGCCACGGCAGCGGCAGGCGCAGCCGCCAGACCCCCGGCACGACGCGCTCGCCGCGACCGAGCTCGCGCGCGGCGCGACCGCTGGTCACCGGGCCTCCGGCGGGGTCGGGCGACGGTCCATGCCCCGAACCGTATTCGACCGGCGCGGCGCGTCCGTGCGCTGCGGCACCCGAGCCCCCCGGCCCGGGGCGACCGCCGCCGTCCCGGGCGCGGATCGGGCGGGCGCCGACCGCCCGCGCCGTAGACTGGTCCGCGCGCCGTCCCGCGCCGCGACGATGCCCCGCAACCGCAAGGACCAGCCGCCGAAGCTCCCGACCGTCACGCGCACGAGCGACGACGGCCGCTTCGCGCTCGAGCTGCGCTGCGCGATGACGGCCAAGACGCGCACCGTCTACGCCCAGACGTTCAAGGGCGAGCTGAGCCAGGCGGCGCGGACCCGCGAGGACACGTGGCAGCGGGCCGTCGAGTTCCTCTTCGAGCGGCTCGTCGTCGGCTGGACGATCGACGACGTCCCGACGACCGGCCAGAAGCAGCTGCTGCTGCGGTTCCGGATGGCCTCGGCCGACGAGCGCGCCTGGATCCGGACCGCGCTGCGCGAGCACCTCGCGGACTGGTTCCCCGAGATGCAGGCACCCTGAGATGGCGTCCCCCGAACCGCCCGAGGACCCGATGACCGACGCCGATCCCGTGCCCGCCGCGGACGCCGACCCGCCCGCCGACGCGGAGCAGCCGCTCGCGGCGGCCGCCGCCGAGGAGGCCGCCGCGACCGAGGAGCTCCCGGACGACGAGCTGACCGACGAGGAGCTCGTCCTCGCCGAGCTGGACCCGGCGCGGTTCGCCGACCTCATCGTCGGCTACTGCCTGGAGAGCGACCCCGGCGACCAGGTGCTCGTCCGGTCCACCGGCCTCGCCGCGCCGCTGCTGCTCGAGCTCCAGCGCGCGCTGCTGGAGGCCGACGCGTGGCCGCTGCTGCGCGTCGAGCTGCCCGGCCAGAGCGAGGGCTTCTACCGCCACGCCCGGGACCGCCACCTCGACGGCGTCTCGCCGCTGCAGCTCGAGGAGGCCCGCCAGGCCGACGCGAGCCTCTCGATCCAGGCGCCCGACGACACGCGCGCGCTGACGGCGATCGACCCGGAGCGCCTCGCCCGGGCGGCCCGCGGGCGTCACGACGCGCGCGAGCTGACGCTCCAGCGCCGCTGGTCGACGACCCTCTGGCCGACGCAGGCGCTCGCCGACCAGGCGGGGATGTCGCTGCGCGACCTCGCGGCGTTCGTGCGCCGGGCGACGTTCCTGGACCAGCGCGACCCGGTGCGCGCGTGGACCGCGCTGCGCGACTTCCAGCAGCGCCTGATCGAGCGGCTCGAGGGCGTCCGCGAGCTGCGGATCGAGGCGCCGGACACCGACCTGACGCTCGAGGTCACCGGTCGCACCTGGGCCAACAGCGACGGCCGGCGCAACATGCCCTCGGGCGAGGTCTTCACGGGCCCCCTCGAGTCCAGCGCGAACGGCACGATCCGCTACTCCGTGCCCTCCTCCCCCGCCGGCGTCGAGGTCCGCGACGTGCGCCTGACCTTCCAGGACGGCGAGGTCGTCGACTTCCGCGCCGCGGTCGGCGAGGACTACCTCGGCCGCGCGCTGCGCACCGACGAGGGCGCGCGCCGGCTCGGCGAGGTCGGCATCGGCACGAACTTCGGCATCGACCGCGCGATCGGCGTCATCCTCTTCGACGAGAAGATCGGCGGCACGGTCC
>JALRCL010000838.1 GCA_023268575.1 Patulibacter sp. | reverse complement strand
CGCTCGTCGCCGACCACCTCGGGGTGCCGGAGCGCGCCTTCTGGGCGCTCGTGGCGGGCACGCTGGAGCGGTGCCGCGAGGACGGGGGCGACGCGCTCGCCGCGCGCTTCGACGCGCTGCAGCTCTTCGCGCCGCGCTTCGAGCGGATCCAGCTCAACCGCGAGCAGCTCTCGGGAGACGCCTTCCACGAGCGGGCGGAGCGCGACGAGGGCTTCGACCTGGCGGAGGGCACGATCCCCAACCCGCTGGCCGACGTCGACCGCGAGGCCGCCGCGGTGCGCGTCGCGGACCTGCTCGGCGGCGCACCGACCGGACGCGCCGCGCTGGCGGGGGTGCGGCGATGAGCGCCCCCGACGCGGTGCGCCCGGTCGCCCGCCCCGTCGACGCGCCGCCGCGGCCCGGCCGGCCCGGCCCGGCCGTGCCGCGCGGCGACCTCGGCGCGCTGCGCCGCGCGGTCGCCGACGGGATCGTCGAGGAGGTCGTGGTCGCGGTGCCCGACCTCCAGGGACGGCTGCAGGGGAGCCGGATCGACGCCGGACACGCGCTCGCCGAGGTGCTCGTGCCGGGCGGCGGGTTCGGCGCCTGCGACTACCTGCTCGCCGTCGACGTCGACATGCGCACCGACGGGGGCTACGCGATCGACGCCGACGACCGCGGCTTCGGCGACCTCACGCTGCGCCCCGACCCCGACAGCCTCTGCCTGCCCCCGTGGTGGGACCGGACGGCGCTGGTCATCGCCGACGCCGTCGACCACGCCGGAGCGCGGGTCGACGTCGCGCCGCGGAGCGTCCTGCGCCGCCAGCTCGAGCGGCTCGCGGACCTCGGGCTGACCGCGCGCTGCGGGACGGAGCTCGAGTTCGTCGTGTTCGACGAGAGCCCGGCGAGAGCCCACGAGCGCGGGTACCGCGACCTCACCCCCGCCAGCCGGCACAACGCCGACTACGGCCTGCTCGCGACCGCCGGGATCGAGCACCTCACGCGGCGGATCCGCCGGGCGCTCGGGGACTGCGGCCTGCGGCTGGAGACGGCGCGCGGGGAGTGCCACCCCGGCCAGTACGAGATCGTCTTCCGCCACGAGGAGGCGCTGCGCGCCTGCGACGACGCGGCGCTGCTGAAGCTCGCGGCGAAGGCGATCGCCGGCCAGGAGGGCCGCGCGCTGACGTTCATGGCGCGGGTCGACGAGGGGGAGGGCTCCTCCTGCCACGTCCACGTGAGCCTCGCCGACCGGGAGGGCCGCCCGGCGTTCGCCGCGGAGGGCACCGAGATGCCCGACCTCCTGCGCCACGCGCTCGCCGGCCAGCTGGCGTGCCTCGGGGACTTCGCGCTGCTCTGGGCGCCGACGACGAACAGCTACAAGCGCCTGCAGCCGGGGACGTTCGCGCCCGACGCCGCGGCGTGGGGTTGGGACAACCGGCTGGCGGCGCTGCGGATCGCCGGTCACGGCGCCGGCCGCCGGATCGAGCACCGCGTGGCCGGCGCGGACGCGAACCCCTACCTCGTCGTCGCCGGCATCGCCGCGGCGGCGGTCCACGGCATCGAGCACGGGCTCGAGCCGGGCGATCCCGTCGCCGGCCCGCCCGGGCCCGACGCGCCGCCGCTGCCGCGCGATCTCGCCGAGGCGCTCGCCCGCTGGCAGCGCAGCCCGCTCGTCCGCGACGCCTTCGGCGCTGACGTCCAGCGCCATCTCGCGCGCGCCGCCGCGGTGGAGCTCGACCTCAGCCGGCGCGCCGTCACCGACTGGGAGCGCCGGCGGCTCTTCGAGCGCATCTGACCCGGTCGCCGCCGACGCCCGTCGGCGGCGACCGCCCGCCCTCCGACCCCGAGACCGATGCTCACCACCCCGCCCGCGCCCGCCGACCCGCGCCGTTCAGCCGCCCCGCCGCCACGGCCCCGGAGCGCCGCGCTGCCCCGCGCCGCCGCCGACGACCGCGCCGCCGACGCGGCGATCGTGCCCCTGCGGGACGACCACCGCGCCGCCGCGGTCGACGTCGCCCTGCGCACGATCTGGGCCGACCCCGACGCGCCCTGCGGGCCCGCGCTGCAGGAGGATCCGCTGCTGGACGGCGTGCTCGCCCGGATGAGCGAGAGCGACCCGGACCTCAACCTCGTGGCCGTCCGCGACGGTCGGGTCGTCGGCCTGTGCGCGGGCGTGCTGCGCGACGGCACGTGGCTCATGTCCCAGCTCGCGGTGGCGCCGGACGAGCACCGCTCGGGCGTGGGCGCGCGCCTGGCCGGCGCGGTGATCGCGGCCGCGGCCGGACGGCCGGAGGGCCCGCCGCGCGCCGCGGTGCTCGCGTGCTCGACCGACGTCCGGATGCTGCGCGGGATCGTGCGCGCGGGACTGGCGGTGTCGCCGGCGCTGCACGCGGTCGGTCCGGTCGACCGGCGGCGGCTGACCCGCGAGCCGACGGTCCGCGACGCGGACCCCGAGCGCGACGGCGAGCTGCTGGAGGCGCTCTCCCGCGCCGCGCGCGGCGCGAGCCATCGTCGCGACCTGCCGGGCCTCGTCGCGCTCGGCTGGCGGCCGGTGCTCGACCCGCGGGGCGCGTGGGGCGTATCGATCACCTCATCCGCAGTGCCGCGCTTTCCCTCGCCTTGACGCAGGACTTGCCCGCAGCCCGCACCGCGCTCGCCGCGGCCCGCGACAGCCTCGATGAGGCGTCACCGCTCGAAAACACGCTGCGCGCTGCCATC
>JALRCL010000822.1 GCA_023268575.1 Patulibacter sp. | reverse complement strand
GGCCGGGCGGGGCGACCATCCGCGGGTTGGGATTCGCCGCGAACAGGCGCGCCTGCTCGGCGTTGGAGCGGAACCCGCTGACGACCGTCAGCGGGACCCCGGCGCGCGACGCCGCCCGGGCGAGCCGGTCGTAGGCCTGGGCGACGTCGGGGCGCATCGGCTTGGCGTTGCGTACGTTCGGAGCGCTCGCGCTGTAGGGGCTCTAGGGCAGGCATATCGCGCTGCCCTGCCCCAGCGACGACGACGTTCAAGCGTCGCTGGCGCTCAGGACGAGCCCGAGCCCCGGCCGCGCCTCGATTTCGTCGGAAGCGGCCGCGAGGTCGTTGATGATGTTGCGATTCACGCCGACGATGGCGGCGGCCTCGGTGGCGGTCGCCCGGCCGCCTCGCTGGCGTAGGTAGGCGATGAGCTTCGCCGTACGCTCGATCTTCCGGCGCTCGGCGGCGCGGATGCGCTGGTGCGCCACGAGGAGCCCGGCGGCTTCGCGCTTGGCCTCCTCGGCGGCCTGCGCGGCCGCGAGGGCGTCCGGCAGCCATACCCGCCGCGGCGACTTGCCGTGCCGGACCAAAGTGCCGTCGGCGACGGCCAGCGTGACGAGCGTTTTCGTCGTGCTGCTCGGCGTGCCGGTCGCGGCGGCGATCTCGTCGAGCGTTGCGCCTTCGCCGTGCTGGCGCAGAAACGGGACGATCTCGTTAGCGATCCGCGCTCGGCGCTCAGCTTCGCGGGCCTCGCGGCGCTCGCGCTGGGCGGCCGTCTCGATCTTCGGCGCGGGTGGGGCGGCCGCAGCGGTCACGGCGGCGGCGTCAGCGAAGTCGGCCAGCGACGAGCCCCAGCGGCCGACGACCTCCCGCAGCCAAAGCGCGCCGCAGTCGTGGCACAGCGCAGCGCGGCGTCCGGCGGCGTCACCGGCCCGGACCGCAGCCTCAGCGCCGCAGCGCGCGCAGATCACGACTTCACGCCCGCGCGGCGGGCTTCCTCAGCGGTGACCCGCACGAGCTGCCCGGCGGCCTCCAGGCGCTGCTCAGGCGTCGGCTCGCGGCGCACGCGCCGAAGCGCGCGGCGGCGCTGAGCGCGGAACGCCGCATGGGCCTCGGGCGGGGCGGCGTCCGGCGGGGCGAAGGCCTCCGGCGTCTCGATCAGCGCCTGATCTGTGGCGTCGCGAGCAGCGGCGGCGGCCAGCGCTTCCCACCCCGCGACCTCGTCGGGCGAGGCGGGCGGCTCGGCCGCAAGCTCGGCGGGCGCGACCCGTCGCGGCGGCTCGAACTCATCAAGGCGTTCGAGGATCCACGCGCCGCCGTCCGCGCCGACGACGCGCCAGCGCCCGCCGTCGAGGTCGTGCTCGGTGCCGATCACGTCAGCGCCTCCCGGAACGTTGGGTCGATATCCGAGCGCTCGCATCCGAGCGCGTCAGCGACCGCGAACCATGTCCGCTCGTGGCCGCGGCCAAGGTCCTCAAGACGCGCGATCGTGCGGGCGCTGACGCTCGCAGCGGCCGCAAGCTCCGCGCGCGTGAGATTCAGCGCGAGCCGTCGCACCCGCACCGGCGAAGCGGTCGGATCCGACCACGCGCGGCGAAGATGCCGCCGGACGTTGACGTCCCGGGCGCTCACGCTGCGCGCTCCAGCGCGTCCAGGTGCTGATCCAGGATCGCCGCTACGTCGTCCGGGACGTCGAGGTCGCCGACGTAAAACGCGTACAGGCGGTCGTCGTCGGCGATGATCTCCGCTGCTTCCGCCGCGGCGGGTGTGCCGACGAGCCGCAACGCCTCCTCGGGCGTCGGCGGCCGGTTCGCTGCGCGCTGACGCTCAACGCCCCGCGCGAAGATCGCCGCCCATCGCCGCGGGCCGCGCAGCAGCTCGCCGTCCCGGTCGCGCAGCGTCGTAGCGCCGTCGTAGTCGCGGGTGATCGTCGCGGCCGGGACGCCGACCGCCACGCCGAAGCTCGACGGCCGCAGCACGAACGTCGAGGAGACTTCGTCGTACGCGGTGACGTGGAACAGCGCACCATCGGATCGGCGGGTCACGGTCGCGCCGATCAGCCGCTCGGCGGCGATCATCGGCTGGCCTCGTTGATCGGCGTTTCCCACGGCGCGGCGTCCGCGGCCTCCGCCACGACGTACCCCAGCGTCGCGATCAGCGAGGCGTCCACGGCCCGCGGCGAACAGTCCTCACCGGCCGCCCACGCCACGGGCTGAATCACGACCTCCGCGCCGTAACCGTAGCCGCGGTCGAAAACGCCCCCGACGACGACGCGGTCCCACGCCGACGCGGTCTCGTCGGGCTCGGGCTCCCGCTGGAGGACCGTCCCGGCGGCCCACGGCGCGCTCATGCGCGGTTCCTCAAGATCGCCAGCTCGGCAGCCAGCCCGGCGCGCTGGGCGTCGGTCAGCGGGCCGTCGTCGACCTCGCCCGGGGCGACGACGCGCTCGATACGGCCCTGCGGGCCGCGGTCCTCGGGGCGGCCGACGAGCGCGACGTACGGGACGCCGTCGGGCCAATCGTCCGGCAGCCACGACGGCCGGGCGTTCGCGCGGTCGACGTCCTGTCGCACGCGCGCGGACGCGCGGGCCTCCGCGGACGATCGCAGGCGGTCGACGATACTCACGCCCACACCGCCCGCTCGATGACCTCGACGGTCGGTCGGTCGAGGGCCTCGCCGACGATCTCGCCGTCGGCCGCACGCACGTCGCGGATTGTCGAGGTCGCCACGAGCAGCAGATCGCCCGCGTCAACGAGCAGCCGCGCGCGGACGTCGCGGTCGCGCATCCGAAGGTCCTTCTCGGTTCCAACACTAATCTTGGGCATTCACCAATAATACCGGCGCATGTGACACGCTTGTCATGGTGACATTGTTGGCATCCGGCGCGCGATAATCGATGAATGCAGACTGCAGAACTCAACTACTCCTTCGCGCTCGACCGGGACCACGTCGTGGAGAATGATGATGGTTCCATCACTGTCAGCGGATGGGCGTCAAACTTCGACGTCGATCGCGTGGGCGACACGGTCACGCGCGCGGCGCTCGACCGGGCGCTCACGGGCTATATGCGCAACCCGGTCCTACTCTTCAACCACAAGTACGCGCAGCCCGCCGGGATGGTGACGGCCGCGAAGGTGAGCGACCGCGGGCTGTGGATCGAGGCGAACCTTCCGCGCCCGGCCGAGCCCGGCATTCTCCGGACGTACTGGGACCTCGTCCGGCGGGGCTTCATGCGCGCGTTCTCGATCGGCGGCGTTTGGAAGCGCGACAGCCGCCGGAGGCTCGTCGAGATCGACCTACGGGAGATCAGCGTTGCGTCCGTTGGCGTGAACGCGGGAACCTTGATGAGCGCGCAGGTCGGGAAGGCCTTCGGCGATGCCGCGCCCGCGGCCGTCGACCGGGCGGCCGACGACGAGCGGATGATCGCCGCGATCGAATTGCGCGCCGTGGCCGCGCGGGCGCGGCATGAGCAGGCCGAGGCGCTCAGGGCGCTGCTGCGGGCCTGACGG
>JALRCL010000712.1 GCA_023268575.1 Patulibacter sp. | reverse complement strand
CTCGTCGGCAGCCGCCTGACCGGCACGGGCCTGACGCTCGACGCCGCGGCCGCCGCGCTCGTGCGCGACGGCCGACCGCCGACCGGCCTGACGCCGGTGCAGGCGCGCCTCGTCGAGGAGCGTGCCCTCCAGCTCGAGGGCTGAGGACCGGGCTCAGCGCAGGCGCAGCGTCGTGGTCGCGCTGCTCGACGGCAGGCCGTCGCCGCCGACCGTGAGCACGATCCGGCTGCGGCGCGCCGCCTTCGCCGCGGTGCGGAGCCGCAGCGCCACCGTCCGCCGCGCGCCGGGCGCGATCGTCCCGACGCGGATCCGACGCGGCCCGCGGACGCCCGTGGGCAACGTCGTGCGCACCCGGACCCCGGTCGCGTACCCGCTGCCCCGGTTGATGACGGTGAGCTTCACGACGACGGCACGGCCACGCGCCGTCGTGCGCGGGCGGGCGACCGCGGTCACGAGGTAGGGCGTCGCCGCGGTGACGCGCCCGCCGAGCCGGATCCCCGCGACGGCCGGCAGGCCGAGCTGCTCGTTGATCGCCCGGCACACCGGTGCGGTCGCCGGCTCGGCCCGCGCCATCGGGGCGGCGCTCAGCCCGGCGACGGCGAGAAGGCCGCCGGACAGCGGTGCCCCGCTGAGGGGCACGGTCGCGGGCGGGTCGGGAGCGGCCTGGGACGGGACCGCCACGGTCCCCGTCCCGAGCCCGAACGACGTCCCGCTGATCGTGCACGTGGTGCCGAAGGCGGCGACGCGCAGGTCGGCCCGCACGACCAGCGGTGCGGTGAGCGCGCCCGTGGCGCGGTCGATCCGCCCGCGAGCGGCGGCGGTCGGCACCGCGGCGACGGCGACGTCGGCGACGAACGGCGGCCGCGTGATCCGCACCGTGGAGGCGGGCAGCGAGATCGCCGCGGCGGGGATCACGACGCTGCCGTCGCCGGTGATCGTGCCGGACAGGATCGCGGGCCGGTCCGGGCTCACCGTGTCGGTCGCCGCGGCCCGGCCGACCTTGAACTGGCCCTCGGTCGCGACGAACGTGAAGGGCCCGGTCGGGACCGCCGCGGCGCCGCCGGCGGGGAGCCCGAGGCCCGCCGCGAGGCCGAGGACCCCGGCGAGCAGCATCGTGCTGGTGCGCGTCATCGCTTCTCCTTCCGCCGCCGCGCTCGCGCCGCGACCCGTGGTGGCCGGGCGCGCACGGGGCGGGCCACCGGCCGGAACGGCGGCAGCCTACCCCGTACACCGGCCGCCGTCGCCGGTCGGCCGCTCAGCGGAGCTTCAGCGTCGCGGTCGCCTTGCGCGACGTGACGCCGTCGCCGCTGACGGTCAACGCGATCCGGCTGCGCTTCGCGGCCTTCGAGGACGTGCGCAGCTTCAGCGACACGGTCCGGCGCTTGCCCGCCGCGAGCGTGCCGACCTTCACCGTGCGCGTCCCGCTGATGCCCCGCGGGAGCTTCGCCTTCACCGCCACGCCGGTCGCGTCGCCGCTCCCGCCGTTCGCGACGGTGACCTTCAGCGTCACGCTCCGGCCGCGCTTCGTGGCGCGCGGCGTGGCGACCTTCGCGGTGAGCTTCGGCGCCGACACGGCGATCCGGCCCGCCAGGCGCACGCCCGCGACCGCCGGCAGGCCGATCTGATCGTTCACGAGCGCGCAGACGGTGTTCGACGCCGGCTGCGCCGCGGGCAGCGCCGCGGTCGAGAGGCCGGCGATCGCGAACGCCCCGTCGCCGCCCAGCGGCGCGCCCGCGAGCGGGACCGTCGCCGGCGGCGCGGGGTTGGCCTTCGACGGCACCTGGACGGTGCCCGTCCCGAGGTCGAACTGGGCGCCGCGGATCGTGCAGCTCTGCCCGAGGGCGGAGACGGCGACGTCGAGCGTCGCCCGCAGCGGCGAGGTGATCGCGCCGCTCGCGCGATCGATCCGCCCGGTCGCCGTCGCCGTCGGCGTGAACGCGAGGGTCACGGTGGCCGGGATCGGCTGCGTCACCTGGACGCTCGCGGTCGGCAGCGAGATGCCGCCGCTGGGGACGGTGACGGTGCCGTCCGCGGCGACCGTGCCGCGGATCGTCGCCGGGGCGTCGGGCTTCACCGTCGTGATCGCCGGGAACTTGCCGGCCTTCAGCTGGCCGTCGGTCGCGGTGAACGTGATCGGCCCGGCGGGGACCGGCGCGGCCGTGGCGCCGGGAGCCAGCCCGAGGGCGCAGCCACAGGCGCCGGCACCGGCGAGCAGGAGAGCGGTCCGCTTCATGATGCTCCTTCCGCCGCGCGTCGGAGGAGGCGTCGGCGATCGGGGGTCCGGCCTCGTCGAGAGCGACGCGCCGGAGGGGTCGGAGCGACCCTACTCCGGCGCCGGAGGGCGGCTGCGGCGGCGCTCATCGGATGATCGACCCGGGCCGCTCCCCCTGTCGCGCCGGCGCGGATGAACGTGCTCGGGGGACGCCGGTGGTGCCGGCCGCGGGCCGGCACGCTCGTGCGCCGCCGGGCTCAGCGCGTGGCCGCGACCGGACCCTCCGCCGCGTCGCTCGCCGGCAGCTCGTCGGGCAGGTCCGCGGCGGGCAAGGACTGCCACCCGAAGCCCCGGCGCGCGTGGCGCCAGCGGTACTTGATCCGCCCATGGGTGTTCATCCCGTGCCAGGCGATCCCCTTCGTGACGATCGTCGAGACGTCGGGGATCCAGAGCCGGTCCTTCAAGGGGGCCGTCGGCGCCGGGGGCAGCGTGAGGTCGACGTCGGCGGCGACGTGCCCCTCCCCGTCCTCGTACGACATCCGGGCGAGGATCGTCCCGTCCCGGTCGCAGACCTGGGACTCGCCGAGCATCGTCGTCGGCCAGGGGAGCCCGGGGACCATCGGCGTCTCGCTGACGATCGGCCCGACATGGGCGGCCATCGCGACCGGCACGCCGGTGATCCGGGCGACCTGCCCGGGCAGCTCGTGCTGCTGGCGTGCCCAGAGGCGGTGCTCGTGGGCCATCCAGCGCCCGAGCGGACCGGGCCAGTTCTCCGGCATCGACGGCCAGCACATGCCGCCCAGCACGACCCGCGCGCCACCCTCGCGGATCCGCTTCGCCGTCCGGTAGCGCGCCAGCTCCCACCCGGACGTCAGGCCGACGGTGGCGTCCAGCGCACCGCAGCGCACCACGCCGTCGTCGTCGCCACCGACGTAGAAGTTGTGCTCCCACGCCGACGGCGTGTCCTTGTCGTGCAGGTGCGCCGAGCCGTCGGGCTCGGCGAGGACGTACGTCCCGTAGGCGTGCCGCCCGCGGACCGCCAGGAACCCACCGCCCACGACGCAGTCCAGCTCGCGCGCCAAGCGCGTGAGCAGCTGGAGCGCCTGGCCGTCGACCGGCAGCGCGGCGTCCTGCAGGACGCGGGCGAAGACGTTCGGCGACGTGCACGCCTCCGGCACGAGGATCACGTCGGCGCCGTGCTCGCGGTGGGCGTCGCGGACCAGGTCCTCGATCCGGGCGAGGTTCTCGCCGATGGCGCCGAGCTGCAGCGCGGGCTGGACGACGGCGATCCGCGTCATGCCGCCACCTCCTCTCGGGAGGTGGCTCGCTCGCGTTCCACGGCGGTCCTCCGGTCGGTCGCTCGGCGCCGGATCGCAGGGCCGGCGGACGCGGGCGCGTCGGGGACGAGCGGGGTCGTCGGCGCGGGGTCGTCGGCCAGCGGCGGCAGCGACACGACGGCCGGGGCGGCCGGCATCTCCGGATCCGGATGGTCGGAGCCGTGCACGAGGCGCGCCTCGCGGAAGGCGTCGCGCCACCGCTCGCGGCGGATCTCCAGCTCGGTGCGCAGCTCCGGCAGCGCCCGTGCGAGGGTCTCCGCCCGCGGCCGCTCGCCGGAGATCAGCGCCTTCGTCGTGACCTTCAGCAACCGGGGCAGCGGGGCGATCTGCTGGAGCGTGCGTCCGCGGCCGAAGAGGTCCGAGAGGTCGGGCTCGGTGGTGCGGCCCCCCTCCCGCACGAGCTCGCAGATGGTCGGCGACTGGGTCTCGACGCGCGTGTCGAGGTTGGCGAAGTGCCACGCGGGCAGGCAGTGGCGATCGCGCTCGTGCTCCCAGACCCGCGTCGCACGGTCGATCGCCAGGGGATCGTCCAGCTGGGGCAGCACGTGCTCGGCGAGCGTGCGTCCCATCCACATGGCGTCGCGCATCCCCTGAGCGGTCACCGGATCCTTGAAGTGCGCCGCGTCCCCCACGAGCGCCCAGCCGGGTCCCGACGAGGCCCGAAAGTAGGCGGTGACGTCGGCGGTCGAGCGGATCTTGCTCGCCGTGCTCCAGTCCACGCCGGCGAGCCGGGCGCGCAGCAGGGCGTGCTGGGAGAGCTTGCGCCGCCAGTAGCCGTCGGGGTCGCGCCGGGCCTCTGCGACCTCCTCGCGCGGCCCCATGAAGAGGACGAGGGCGCGCCCCTTCGGCGCCGCCGGGAAGCAGAGCCCGAACGAGTCGCCCTCGCGGAGCTGGTAGTAGACCTCGGTCCCCTGCTCGCCGGTGCCCGCCAGGGGGTCGTCGACGTAGCGGAAGACGAGGCCGCGGCCGTTGCGCGACATCCGGTAGGGGCGCGACGCCCCGGCGGCGGCGGCCACCGGCGAGCGACGGCCGTCGGCGCCGATCACCAGCGAGCAGCGGATGTCGTGGGGCTGGCCGTCCGCGTCGAGGTAGCGGACCCCCGTCACGCGGCCGCCGCGCCAGCGCAGCGCCTGGAAGGTGCAGCGCTCGCGGACGTCCACGCCCTGCTCGCGCGCGTTCGCCACGAGCTGCACGTCGAGCAGGTCGCGAGGCACGCAGAGACCGAAGTCGATCCCGCTCTCGGTGGCCGCCCAGCGCTCGACGGCGTGCGACGTCTCGGCCTGCATCCGGACGCCTCGCACGCGGCTGGGGTCGCACTGCTCCAGCACGCGACGCAGGGCGCCCATCCGCTCGATCTCCATGACCCCGGCCGGCATCAGCACGTGGGTCGAGAGCTGATCGGACGGGAAGCTCATGCGGTCCAGCGCGATCACGCGCCGGCCGGCACGCGCCAGCGGGATGGCCGCGGCGCAGCCGCCGAGGCGACTCCCGACGACGACGACATCGGCGCTCTCGCAAGGAACGGTCACGGTGCTCTCCTCGGTCGGCATGCGCGCACCCTCTCACCTCCCAGCGCTATTTGCAATGAGATTCATTTTCGAATCTCATTGAACTTCGGTCGCGGCGCGTCGGTGGGAAGATGCGCCGGTGAGCTCCACCCCGGCCACGGGTCGCGTCGCGACCCGCCGCACCCGCACGCGCGCCGCGCTGCTGGAGGCCGCCGAGCGCGCGTTCGTCCGCCACGGCTTCAACGGCGTGACGATGGAGCGCCTCGCCGAGGAGGCCGACGTCTCCGTCGGCTCGATCTACGGCCACTTCTCCAACAAGGACGGCCTCTACGTCGCGGTGGCCACGCGCGCGGTCGAGCTCTTCGGCGAGTACCTCGAGCGGGCCTACGCATCGAGCGACTCGCCGCTGGAGCAGGTGATGACCGCCGGCGACGCGTACCTGCGTTTCCACCTCGAGCACCCGGGGCTCTTCCGCTTCATCGCCTTCGACGGCGTCGAGTCGCGGCCCTCGATCGCCAACGACGCCGAGGACCGCGTGCTCGCCGAGCGACTCGCCAACGTCCTGGGCGGCTTCCGCGATCGGATCGGGGCGGCCGTCGCCTGCGGCGAGGCCGGCCCGCACGTCGACCCCGAGCTCACGGCGCGGTTCCTCTTCGGCGCCTGGAACGGCATGGTCGCCCTCACGCTGCGCCACGACGCGCTCGGGCTCGACGACGCAGGCATCAGCGCCTGCACGATGCAGGCCCGGCGGATCGTCGTCGAGGGCCTGACGGCCCCGGCCCACCGCGGCGAGGACGGACGCGCCACCGCACGGTTGTTGGACCTCCCGTCGCCGCCCGCCCCGACGGGGTGACCGCCACAGGGACCGCCGCCACCGGTCCCCTACGCTGGGGCGATGGACGAGCTGCTCGCGCCCGGGACGTTCATCGACAGCGACCACCCGCGCGTGATCGCCTTCACCGAGGAGGCGACCGCCGGTGCGCGGACCGACCGGGAGCGCCTCGCGGCCCTGTTCACCGCCGTGCGCGACGGGATCCGCTACGACGCGGCGACCTTCCCGCAGGACCCCGCTGCCTACCGGGCCAGCGCGGTGGCCGACGCCAAAGCGTCCTACTGCATCCCGAAGGCGATCCTCCTCTGCGCCGGCGCGCGCGTCCTCGGCGTGCCCGCGCGCCTCGCCTTCGCCGACGTGCGCAACCACCTCCAGACGCCGCGGATGCGCGAGATGATGGGCGGCAGCGACCTCTTCGTCTACCACGGCTACGCCGAGCTGCTGATCGACGGGACGTGGCGCAAGGCGAGCCCCGCGTTCAACCGCGAGCTCTGTGCCCGGTTCGGCGTCGAGGCGATGGACTTCGACGGCACTGCCGACGCGATCCTCCACCCCTTCAGCGGCGACGGCTCGCGGTACATGGAGTACGTGCGCGATCGCGGTCGCCACGCCGACTTCCCCTTCGACGAGGTGCTCCCGGCGATCCTCGCCGCGTATCCCGCCTTCGACGCGCTCGACGCCCCCGCCTAGCCGCAGCGGGGGCGGGCGCCGACCTCAGCCCTCGCGAGGGATCTCGCCGCGCCAGGAGCCGCTCGGTGCTCCGCCACGCTCCTCGATGAGGTCCCGGAAGCGCTCGAGGTCGCCCTTGGCGCGGCGCTCGATCACCCCGAGGGCGTCGGCGGCCTTCTCGGCCACCCCGGACGGCTCGACGTCCTGCTGGAGCATGACGCGCGTGTGGCCGTCGTCGAGCTTGTGGAACGTCACCACGCCGGCGTTCTGTTGGCCGGACGTGCTGCGCCACGCGACGCGCTCGTCGGGGTGCTGC
>JALRCL010000706.1 GCA_023268575.1 Patulibacter sp. | reverse complement strand
TCGACGCGGTCGACGAGCTCGGGCGCGAGCTGCACGCCGTCGGCACGGGCGTCAACTGGCTGAAGTGGCCGATCAACAGCGACATCCTCACCTGGTGGTCGCTCGTGATGTGGGAGTACGACGGCCAGGTCGCCTACGGCGTGCGCTCGGCGCTGCGGGTGCCGGAGACGATCTGCGCCTTGACGCCGTCGCGGATGTAGAAGCCGGTCGTCACCGTCTCCGTGGTGCCGTCGATCGGGTCCTCGTCGAACGACAGCTGGGTCTGCGGGTCGTAGAGGTGCCAACCGCTGTCGGGAGAGGCGAAGCAGTACGGCCAGCCCGCACGCAGCGGATCGGAGACGTCGGCGTGGCGCGGCCCCCAGCCGCGGTCGCGCAGCGCCCCGCAGTCGATCTCCAGAACCTCGCCGTCGAGCTCCACGGTGCCGGTGAACCGGCCGGCCTGCTCGTAGTGGCCGACCGAGAACTCGCCCTCCTTCTTCACCCAGTTCTTGATCCCCGGATCCTCGTCACCGGTGGTGGTGAGCTTCATGTAGTGGGGCTCGAAGGTCGCCTTCCACGTGAGGTCGATCTTCACGCCGTGGCGGTCGTACCCGAAGCGGTACTCCTGCTGCGGCTCGACCATCCTCGCGCTCAGCGAGTTCGAGAGCGTGAAGTCGTACATCTCCGCGCCGTCGGGGATCGCGAGGTGCTGGTCCCACCCGTAGTAGCGGCAGTTGTAGACGTCCTCGCCGCTGTTGTCCCAGATCGCGGGTCCGGCGACCACGAGATTCATGTTCGGGCGGAAGTAGTAGTAGATGAACCCGCAGAGGTTCCGCTCCGGAACCGTGAATCCCAGGAGCGTGTTCTCGCTCCAGTACGGATCGCTGCTGCGCGGGTGGAAGTACTCGTCCGCGGTGTTGATCTGGTCCGACCAGCCCATTGCTCTCTCCTCGGGATGCTGCCGCGCCATTTCGCTGACACGACGTTGAACAACGTGTCGATCCTAGACGGGGAGCGCGGTCGTGCGCAATCGGCCCGGCGGCACCGACGCCCGTGTCTGACATTGCGACAGACGCAGCGTCGGCATCCGGGGTCCGGGGCGCGTAGACTCGGGCGGGCCTATGCCCCCCGTATCTCGAAAGCGCAAGGCGAACTCCCGGGCGGTCCGCCGCGCGGAGGTCCGAGCGCAGCTGCTGAAGGTCTTGGAGGACCTGCTCGAGGAGCGGTCGTTCGCGGAGATCACCGTCGAGGACCTCGCGACGTCCGTAGGGCTGTCGCGCTCGGCGTTCGACCTCTACTTCGACGACAAGGAGGACCTCCTCCGGACGCTGTTCGGGGACGTCGTCGAGGGCCTCCTCGGCGCGGCCCGGACCTGGTGGGATCTGCCTCCGGACGCGACCCGCGCCGACCTCAAGAACGCGTTCGGCGAGCTGTTCGAGGCCTACCGCCCGCACGGCAACCTCTGGCGGGCGATGAACGAGATCCTGCCCTACGACGAGGTCGCCCGCGATGACTACGAGGAGCGGATGGCCTACGCCACCGACCAGGTCCGGTCCCACGTGGAGGCCGGCCAGCGGGACGGGTACATCCGGCTGGAGGTCGACGCTCGGCACGTCGCTGAAGCCCTGTTCTGGATGACCGAGCGGTTCCTCGC
>JALRCL010000699.1 GCA_023268575.1 Patulibacter sp. | reverse complement strand
GCGCCGCCGGCACGCCGACGCCGAACCCGATCGCGAGACCCAGCAGGATGAGGAACCAGTTGTGGAACGGGTCCACCAGGAGCGTCGCGATGACCGCGATCACCATGCCGACGCCAGCGATCCGGTTGCCCTGGACCGCGGTCTTCGGACCGGTCAGGCCCGAAAGGCCGTAGATGAACAGCGAGAACGCGACGATGTAGAGGACCGACTTGAAGTTGACGTCGGTGAGGAAGGACGCGAGGACGGGCATCACTTGCCGCCCTTCGCGTCGCCGTCGGCGTCCTTGGGCGGCGTCGGCTTGCTCTTGAACATCTCGAGCATGCGATCGGTCACGACGAACCCGCCGACGACGTTGATCGCACCGAACACGAGCGCGACGAACAGGATCAGCGTCGTGCCGAACCCGAGATCGTCACCCGTCGCCAACAGCACCAGGCCACCGAGCACGACGATCCCGTGGATCGCGTTCGTGCCCGACATCAACGGCGTGTGCAACGTGTTGGGGACCTTCGAGATCACCGCGTACCCCACGAACCCGCTCAGCACGAGGATCGCGAGGTTCGTGATGAGGTTGCTCGGCTGCCCCGCCTCGACGGAGCTCGCCAGAACGGTAGCCAGCATCAGGCGCTCGCCTCCACGGTCTTCTTGGCCCCCGCGTGGACGATCTCGCCCTCACGAGTGATCGCCGCACCAGCGATGATCTCGTCCTCCCAATCCAGCTCCAGGACCGGGCTCTCCGCCCCCTCGGGCGTCTCCAGCATCAACTCCACCAGCGACTGCACGTTGCGCGCATAGAGCTGCGAGGCGTGCTCGGGCATCTCCGCAGCGAGGTTCAACGGCGACACGATCGTCACGTCGTGCCTCACCACCGTCTGACCGGGCTCGGTCAGCTCGCAGTTGCCGCCCGTCTCACCGGCCAGGTCGATGATCACCGACCCGGGACGCATGCCCTCCACCGCCTCCGCGGTCACCAGGCGCGGCGCCGGGCGACCCGGGACGAGCGCCGTCGTGATCACGACGTCGAACTCCTTCGTCGCGTCGGTCAGCGCCTGCTGCTGCTGATCGCGCTCCTCCTGCGTCAGCTCGCGCGCATACCCGCCCTCGCCGGCCGCGTCGATGCCGAGATCCAGCCACGACGCGCCCAGCGACTCGACCTGCTCGGCCGTCTCCGGCCGCACGTCGTAGCCGGTCGTCTTCGCCCCCAAACGCCGCGCCGTGGCCAGCGCCTGCAATCCCGCCACGCCGATCCCCAGCACGAGGACCTTCGCCGGCGGGATCGTCCCCGCCGCCGTCATGAGCATCGGGAAGAACCGCGTCGCGTGGTCCGCGGCGGCCAGCACGGCCTTGTAGCCGGCGACGTTGGACTGCGAGGAGAGGGCATCCATCGCCTGCGCCCGCGAGATCCGCGGAATCGCCTCCATCGCGAACGCCGTCACGCCCTTGTCGCGCAGCAACGTCGCCGTCTCCGGCGAGGACAACGGCGCGAGGAAGCCGATCAGGATCGAGCTCGTGCCGATCCGCGCGACCTCATCAGCCGTCGGCGGCGCGACCTTCGCCACGACGTCGGCGGTCCAGACGTCGGGCGAGATCGTCGCCCCGGCAGCCTCGTACAGGGCGTCGGGGATCAGGGCGTGCTCGCCGGCACCGGGCTCGACCACGACCTGAACGCCCTTCGCGCGCAAGCGCTTGACGACGTCCGGGACGAGGGCGACGCGGCGCTCGCCGGCGGCGGTCTCCTTGGGGACACCGAGGGTCAGGCTCATGGCCTCACCCGCCGGGGGTGGCGTACGGGTCCGTGTGACACAGGATGGGCCTCCATCGTGGTTCGCGGAGCCGCGCGCCCGCGCGGCCTCCACCCGCGACGCCCGACCGGGCGACGCAGCCGCGCGGTCGACCGGCGGCTCGACCCCGGAGTATGTCGCAGACCGCACGTACTCGGCGTCCCGCGACCCCATTCCTACTGCGAGTCGCGAACGGAATCCAACGCGGCTCGCCGACGATCGCACGACGGAGGCCACCCCGACCGCCGCATCGACGCCTCCCCCGCGCGGTTCCACCTAGCATGCCGCCGATGCGCCACCCGGCCCCGCCCCCCCGTTCCGCGCCGCGGCGCGGCGCCCCGCCGCACCGCCCGGCGTGGCTCGCCGCGGTCGTCCTCGCCGCAGTGCTCGGGGCGCTCGCGGCCCCCGGGGCGGCCGGCGCCCGGATGGCGAAGGGCCTGCAGGACGTGCGGATGGCCTTCAGCGGCGATCCGGAGCTGCGCGCCTCGTTCTGGCGCGCCGCCCACGCCGCCAAGGTCACCCGCGTACGAGTGCTCGTGAACTGGGACGGCGCGCAGCGGACGATCGATCCGGGGACCGCCGCGGTGCTGCGACGGACCGCCGAGGAGGGGCGCGACCGCGCGGGCGCGCGCCTGCTGATCGGGATCTACGCCCCGATCAACCGCCAGCGCGCGAAGCCGCGCCGGATCACCAGCTCGCTCGTCGACGCCTACGCCTCGTTCGCCGGCTCGGTCGCCCGGGCGATGGACGGGCTGCCGGTCGCAGCGTTCATCACGTGGAACGAGCCGAACTTCCGCTCGATGTGGCCGCTCAACCAGCCGCGCCGCTGGGTGACGCTCTCCAACCGCGGCTACGCCGCGTACAAGCGCGCGCGACCGTCGGTCCCCGTGCTCGTCGGCGAGATGGCGCCGAACGCCCGCACGCGCAACGCGCGCAATCCGGGCGCGTTCCTCCGCGAGGCGCTCTGCGTGACATCGCGGTACCGGCTGCGGTCGCGATCCGCGTCCTGCCGCGGGGCCAAGCTCCGCGCCGACGGGTTCGCGCTGCACACCCACGACTTCACCCACCCGCCGACGAAGCGCTCGCGAACCAGGGACGCCTGGACCATGGGCAACCTCCCCTACGCGATGGTCGAGCTGCGCCGGCTGGCCCGTGCCGGGCGGATGCCGGCGAAGGCCGCGCGCAACGTCCACATCACCGAGTTCGCGTACCGCACGCGTGGCAGCAGCCGCACGCCGACGAGCCGCGCGGCCCGCTACCTGCGCCAGGCCTGGAGCTACGCGAAGCGCCGCAACGTCCGGAGCTTCACCTGGTACCAGCTGCGTGACCCGGGAACCGGCCACGAGTGGCAGTCCGGTCTCCTGACGTTCGGCGGACAGTCCCGAGCGACCTGGAGGACCTTCCGCGGGCTGCGATGAGCCGGTCGATCGCCTCGACGAGCTCATGACCGTCGGCCGGTCCCGCGTCCCGCCGCAACGCGGCGGGACGGAGCCCCGGCGAGAGCGCCCACCGGAGGCGCTCGAGGAACTCCGCCTCGGCGACCTCGCGGACGCCGAAGCGCGCCGTGTGCGGGGTGCGCTGCTGGACGTCGAGCAGCCGGTAGCCCGCGGCGCGCATGCGGACCGCGGCGTGCAGGACGGCGACGCTGCCGGCGTCGGGCACGTGGTGGAACATCGACTCGAGCGTGTGCGCCCGGCCGAGGGCGACGCCGAAGGTGCCGCCGACGAGCTCGTCGCCGTCCCAGACCTCGAAGCTCCGGGCGTGGCCCCAGCGGTGCAGCGCGCGGTAGGCGCCCGCCAGGCGCGGCGTGAGCCACACCTCCCCCGGTCCGAGACCCGGGCGGTGGGCGCAGTGCTCGACGACCTCGGAGAACGCGGCGTCGACGGTCAGGCGGAAGCCGTGGCGCGGGATCGTGCGGCGCAGCGTGCGCGGCAGGCGGATCGCGTCGAGGTCGAGGATCGCGCGCGGGTCGGCCCGGTACGCGGCGACGCGGAACTGCCCGTCCTCGCCGCGCGTGTCCATCGGGAACGCGCCCTGCTCGTAGACGAACAGCATCCCCGGGGGATCGAGGATCCAGCTGCCGTCGTCGGTGTGCGCACCGCCGCTCTCCACTGCTGGCCACGGTAGCGGACGACCGGCGCGCGGGTGCGCGCTTCGGACACCACGACCACCCGGGCGCGTGGGCTGTCAGCCCTGCGCCCGCTCGGCGGTCTGCGCCACGACGGCCGACAGCTGGGCGCCGCGCCACGCGATCGGCGACTCGCCCTCCTCCTCGACGACGAGCGTCGCGCCCGGGATCGTGGCGGCGTAGCGCTCGGCGGTCGCCAGGCGATGCGTCGGATCGGCCTCGTCGCGGCTGCCGACGACGGTCGTCGGGACGGCGATCGCCTCGAGCTCGGCGAGGTCGTCCAGCGCCGCGCTGCGCGGCACGACCCGCAGCGCGTCCGCGACGGCTTCCGGGTGCTCGTGCTGGCTCAATCGCTGCCGGGTGACCGTCCGGACCGTGTCGCGCCAGGCCTCCGGGACGTCGTCGAAGCGATACGCCTCGAGGAACCCGTCCACGCCGCCCTCGCGCAGACCGGCGGCGAGCCGGTCCCAGCGCTCGAGCGCCGCCGGGTGCTGCTCGCGTCCCGGCAGGAACGCCGGGGTGACGAGCACGAGGGCGGCGACGCGCTCGGGCGCGTCGAGCGCCACCCGGACCGCGGTGTGGGCGCCCATCGAGGCGCCCACGAGCACTGCGCGCTCGACTCCCTGATCGTCGAGCACGCGCTGCGCGTCGGCGGCGAGGTCGGCGTACTCGTAGGCGTCCGGATCGGCCGGCGGATCCGACGCGCCGTGTCCGCGCGCGTCGTAGGCGATGACGGGGTGCCCGAGCCGCTCGAGCTTGCGGCTGCCCATGACGACGTACCGGTGCGTCGCCGTCAGCCCATGGAGCAGCAGCACCGGCGCGCGGGGACCGTCG
>JALRCL010000686.1 GCA_023268575.1 Patulibacter sp. | reverse complement strand
AGCTCAGCAGCACGCCCTTGAGGTCGGCGAGGGTGATGTCGACGTCCACCCACAGGCCCTCGACCTGGTGGAACTGCGGCGTGTGGGTGGCGTCGGAGTCCGGCCGGTAGACGCGACCGGGCACGATCACCGCGACGGGCGGGTCTTGACGCTCCATCGTGCGGATCTGCATCGGCGAGGTGTGCGTGCGCAGCAGCCGGCCGCTGCCGCCGTCCTCGGCCTCCGGGTTGCCGGGCCGCTCGACGGCCGGCAGCCGCGTGGACGGCGCGAGGTAGAACGTGTCCGCCCGGTCGCGTGCCGGGTGGTTGGACTCGTGGTTCAGCGCGTCGAAGTTGTAGTGGACGGTCTCCGTCTCGGGACCCTCCACGACGTCGAAGCCCAGGCCGAGGAAGACGTCCTCGATCTCGCGCCGGACGCGGGTGATGAGGTGCAGGCCGCCGACCGGCTCGGCGCGGCCCGGCAGCGTGACGTCGACCCGGTCGGCGACGAGGCGCGCGTCGAGCTCGGCGTCGGCCAGGACGGCGACGCGCTCGTCGATCAGCGCCTGCAGCGCCTGGCGCGCCTGGTTGGCGGCCTTGCCGACCGCGCCGCGCTCCTGCGGCGGCAGGTCGCTGACCCCGCGCAGGAGGTTCGGGAGCTCCGCCTTGCGGCCGAGGAGCCGCACGCGCAGCGCCTCGAGCTCCTCCGTGGTGGTGGCCGATGCGACGTCCGCCTCGCCGGCGGTCCGCAGCTCGTCGATCCGGTCGAGCATCGCCCCGATCGTATGTGACCTTTGGTCACGATCGCCGCCCGCTGCGCACGCGTGACGGTTCGATCCCGGTCGACCCGGTCCGCCCCCGCCCCGGACCCGTGGCGCTGCGGCGCAGCCGAGGGGTGGCGCGACGCCCCCGCTCCTCGCCGGGAGACCGGCGCTCAGCCCCGCGCGAGCTCGTAGAGCGCCGCGGTGGCCGCCATCGCCGCGTTCAGCGACTCGGCTCCCGCGATCGGCAGGTGCGCGCGCACGTCGCAGGCCGCCGCGACCTCGTCGGGCAGTCCGTCGCGCTCGCTGCCCACGAGCAGCGTCACCCCGTCCTCGGCGGCGAGCCGGGGCGCGAGCCAGTCCGCGTCCGCCCGCAGGACCTCGCCGTCGCGCAGGACGAGCGCGACGGTCAGCCCGGGAAGCTCGGCCGGGCCGCCGGCGCGCGCCACGGGGAGCGCGAAGAGCGAGCCCATGCTCGCCCGGACGGCCTTCGGCCCGAACGGGTCGGCGCTGTCGGGACCGAGCGATACCGACGACGCGCCCAGGGCGTGGGCGGCGCGCAGGGCGGTCCCCACGTTGCCGGGGTCGCGGACGCCGTGCAGGTGCAGGCAGCGCGGTCCGACGGGAGCGTCGGCCCACCGCTGTGCGAAGACCCCGAGCACGCGCGTGCCGGAGCCCAGGGACGAGACGGGCGCCAGGAGCGCCGGCGCCACCGAGGTCGCGTGCGCGACGTCGACCCCGCGGGCGGCGACGGCCGCCTGCTCGCCGTCGGCGACGAGCAGCTCCTCCGCCGCCCAGCCCGCGGCCTGCGCCGCCGCGACGAGGTCCTCGCCCTCGGCGACGAACCGGCCGCTGCGCGTCCGCTCACGGCGGCGCTCGAGGAGCGCGCGGACCTGCTTCAGGCGCGGGTTCTGGGCGGAGGTGATCGACACGGGCGGCAACGGAGGACGAGCGACGCGCCGCGCAGTATGGACCGCGTGCCGACGCGACGGCGCCCCCGGAACGACGACGGGCGCCCCGTGGGGCGCCCGTCGTGAAGCTCGGTGGCTCGGAGGCTCAGGCCTTGGCGGCCAGCGCGTCCTTGGCGACCTGGGCGATGGCCGAGAACGTCTCGGCGTCGCGCACGGCGAGGTCGGCGAGGTTCTTGCGGTCGACCTCGACGCCCGCCAGCGACAGCCCGTGGATGAGCTGGCCGTACGTGATGTCGTTCAGGCGCGCCGCGGCGTTGATGCGCGTGATCCACAGCTTGCGGAAGTCGCGCTTGCGGTTGCGCCGGTCGCGGTAGGCGTAGACGCCCGCCTTGAGCTGGGCCTCCTTCGCCTCCTTGTACGTGTTGTTCGCGCGGCCGACGTACCCCTTCGACCGCTCGAGCGTGGAGCGGCGCTTCTTCCGTGCGTGGACGGAGCGCTTGACGCGGGTCACTTGCCCTCTCCCAGGAGTCGCTTGGCACGCGGCGCGTCGGCACCCGACAGGATGGCGTCACGGCCGAACTTGCGCTTGCGCTTCGGCGACTTCTTCCCAAGGATGTGGGAGGAGTTGGCGTGCTTGGCCTTCACCTTGCCGGTGCCGGTCACCTTGAAGCGCTTCTTCGCGCCCGAGTGGGTCTTCTGCTTGGGCATGCGGATCGGGAAGTGTGCCAGATCGGCCCGCGCCGTGCGGCCCGCCTCGCCGGAGGCCGCCGGAGCCCCGTAGGACCCCGGCGTGCGGGCCGGCGGCGGCGGTCGCCGCTCAGCCGGCGTCGGCCTTGGCGGGCTCGGCGGGGACGTCCTCGTCCGCCGCGTCGTCGCCCTCGGAGGCGTCGTCGGACGCCGCCTCCGCAGGCTCGTCCTCGACGGTGCCGGAGGGCGCCTCGTCGGCCGCAGCGGCCTCCGGGGCCTCCTCCCCGTCGACGACGTCGACGGGCTCGTCGCCCTCCGCGTCGTCGTCGGACGGCGGCTCCCACGTGCCGTTGATCACGGCCTTCGAGGGGCTGAGCATCATCGTCATGTTGCGACCCTCGAGATTCGGCCGCTGGTCGATCTGGGCGAGATCGCCGAGATCCTCCAC
>JALRCL010000649.1 GCA_023268575.1 Patulibacter sp. | reverse complement strand
ATGGTCTCGGCGATCGTGGTCGCGCTGGCGTTCTTCGACTAGCCGCGGCTAGGACATCGGGATCTGCCGCAGGATGTGCGGCTCGACCCGGTCGAAGATCTCGTCGAGCGACTCGCCCGTGATCGTGAGGCCGTGGTTCTTGAGGCCGATGATCGCGTGGCCCGGGTCGGGCTGGACGCGGACGAGGTCGGCGACGGCGTCGGCCAGCTCGGCCGTGCCGCACGGGTAGTTGATCTCGGTGGCGTCGACGCCGTCGACCCAGGCGTGCACGTGCATGATCGCCCCGACGCTCGGGTGCTCCATGTAGATCTTCCAGTGCTCGATCGCGTCGACCGAGACGCGGCGGGGCTGGACGCCCGGCGGCACCGACATCACCATCGCCTGCTTCGCGGCGTCGTAGTCGGTCACCAGCAGCATGTCGCGGCCGATCTCCTGCAGGTTCGACTTGTCGACGCCCGAGGCGCTCATCCAGAAGCGGGTCGCGTCCTTGCGGGCCGACAGGTTGCCGTAGGAGAGGCCCCCGATCGAGTAGAGCCGCATGACGTGGTCGAGGTCGCGCTTGTCCAGGTAGTCCTGGATCGGGAACGGCGCGGGCAGCAGGTCGAGCGCGTCGAGGCGCTGGCCGGCGCGGGTCAGGCTCTCCGTCACCTCGTCGCCATCCCATAGCTCGGGCTCGAGGTCGGGGTTCCAGATGTTGTCGATCACGAGGTGGCTCTCGGCGAGCGGCGCGAGCCGCTCGGCCACGCCCGCGTAGAAGGCGTCCTCGCCGGTGTCCGCGATCGCGTAGTTGCCCTGCTCCATGGTGCCGAAGCGCGCCTCGACGCCGGGGACGACGCGGACGGAGACGTTCGACAGCGCCCGCACGAGGACGGGGTAGTAGTCGCTGATCGCCTCCTTGAAGTCGGCCGGGGGCGCGGCGCCCTCGTAGATCGCGGCGCAGAACGTCGTCTTGTTCTCGCGGCGGTACGGGCGCACGTTGTCGCGGTCGACGAAGTTGCAGACGAGGTTCGCGGTGGCGAGGTCGTCGGTGCGCTCGTACCCCCGGGCCTCGAGGGCGGCGCTGAGCCGCTCGGCGAACGGGGCGAGGGAGTCGGAGACCGCTCCGTGGAAGGCGAATCGCATACGCGTGAGGGTAGCAGCCGGGCGTGGGCCGACCTCCGGCGACGCTCCGCGGCGGCCCGTGCGCTACCCTACGGGCAGTGCGGTGCCGTCGGGCGCCGCGAATCCCACTCCGGGCAGCCGACCGCGGTCGAGCCGTCACCCGGAGCGGGTTGGAGGCGTTGATGCTCGAAGCCGGCTCGTCGGCGACAGGCACAGGGTTCGTGGATACGGCGGCAGGCCCGCCGCTCGACGACGTGGAGCGCTGGATCGGCGAGCGCATCCTCGCGCCGGGTGACGAGGGCGGGATCCGCGCGGGCACGCTGTGGGCGGGCGCGTACCTCGACGCCGTCGAGGAGATGGCCCAGGGCCTCGCCTCGCCGTCGCCCGAGTACCGCCGCCGCTACGCGCTGCCGCTCGGCCTGCAGCGGATGCTGGCCGAGGACGAGCCGCACCTGCAGTCGGGTCTCGCCCTGCGCCCGCACCAGGTCGATGCCCTCGCCGGCATGCTGGCGGCGCTGGTCGGCGACTACGAGCGCGCCGACGACGCCGAGGGCGCGGAGGAGGCCGACGAGGAGGAGGCCCGCATCGCGGACGAGTCGACGGCCGTCGTCGGCGAGTCGGAGGACGGCGAGGACGAGGACGAGGAGGAGGACGACG
>JALRCL010000642.1 GCA_023268575.1 Patulibacter sp. | reverse complement strand
GAGGTTCGAATCCTCTCGGGCGCGTCCCAGGAACCCCCGCGTTAGCGGGGGTTTCGTCGTTCTTGGGGCCGTCGGTGCTGGCGGGCGGCAGTTATGTGGCAGAGATTGCTCGTGCGCCAGGCGCCGTAACCAGGAGCACCTCGCTCCTAGACTTCGTGGGCGATCAACTCCCGATAGAAGGCGATCGTCTCATCGAAGGCTCGATCCCTGGGCACTGGATTCTCGTCTGCGAACTTCGCGTGGAGGTTCTGCGCAATGAAAACTTCGACGGTCCGACGTGGAGCGCGCGCCAGCATACTGTCAAAGTAGTCATCAACAACGTCGTAGTGGTGCGAATGAATGAACGAGTCCCACCGATCGCGCATCTTCTCGTGGTCGGCGCCCGGTCGAACGATCAACTCGAACTGCTCAAACTCGCGTTCCTCCCACGTTCCCCACGCCTCTCGTAGTAGTTCGATGGCGGCCCGGTCGGAAACGGGAGCGCTGTAGCCGAATACCGTCACCCGCGCGGCGTTCCCAAGCGCCGATTGCAGGGCGGACCACGCGTCTGCGATGAACTTGTTCTGCTCGTAGTCCTTCTCTTCGACCGGATAGAGAAGAGGAACGGGCTGCAGATCGCTCCCGCAGTCGGGACAGCGTTCACTAGGCTTCCCGCGGCGATCGTGAGCTTCGCACGCAGCGAGTTCAACGTTGCCGTGGAGATACACGACCTGCGGCAGCGCCGAAATACCCGCAGCACGCAGCCTGTCAGCTGCCTGGCTCAGCAACGGGTCCCAATTGAACGTTGCCACAAGGTCCTTCGGCCGAAGCGCTAGGAGCAGGTGGTCATAGATCGTTACGTCTCGGGGAAGCGCGACATCGGCGAAGTAGGCCCGGACCTCCGCGTCGATTTGGTCCGCAACGTCGTCGTGTTCTCCGCTCATCCGAAGCTTGGAGTACGCTGCCTCGAAATCGGGGGGCCCTCCCCCGAACCCTGCATCCGCCAGAAGCGTCGAGACGGGTTCGATTGACGCAAGTTCCGGCATGCTTGGTAGATGCTTCCCGTTGGCATCAATCGGCGCGGCTGCGATGCTCGCACCAGCCCCAAGGAGAACCACGTGCGGCGCGGATGCGTCTGCGGTAGCGATCTGGTCGGCCCGCGTAAACATGTGCATACCGACATTCAACCGAGACTCTCAGGAGTCTGCTCTATCGAAGTAGGGAACTGAGGACCGGGTGGGGCAGGCGGGTCTCCCCCACTAGCAGCGTGAGACGACCCGATCGTGGCCAACCCGCTCCTCGCCCCCACTCCGCCCAAACGCCCGATTGACGCCCTGCGCCGCCATCGTCGTCGCGAACGTGTGGCGCAGGTCGTGAAACCGCGCGCGGCGAACGCCTGCCCGCTTCAGCGCGTCCTTGTACCGGTCGAGCAGGTCGACGCGACGTAGTAGACGCCCAAGTGCGGATGCGGGAATACCAGGTGGGTCCTGCTGTACGGATCGGTGACGTGCGGGGCGAACGATCGCCTGACTCCTCCCGTTAAGCGCTCGCACCTACACGATGTCAATCGCGCCTTGTCGATCTCTCGAACCTCAACTGATCAGGTGAGGCCCGGCGGGGCTTCGCACATCGCGCTGCGTGAGCGATCCTCCACCGGCGCGGCCTACGCTCGACCGAACCGCCGCGCACTCCCGTAGCGTTCTAGAGATGCCGGAGATGCCCGGGCGAGAGGCCGAAGAACGAGACATCGTTCAATACTTCGTCAACGAGATGCCGGAGGGCATAGCGGTCAATCGAGTTGAGCACATTTCAACCGAACGCGTGCTCGGCGAGCGCCATGACCTGTGGGACGTCGACTCGACTGAAGGGCGCTGGTGGGTTATCACCAACCCAACCAATCTTTACCCTCACGAGGACTTTCCCAGCAAGGACGCGGTCTTCTCACTTCATATTGGACTTCGGGCTCGCATCATGGCTCGCCAAGCAAACTCAGCCCGTTTCGAACGAGAAGACCACGGCCCGCTGGCGCGGGCATGGACCCGTTTCGAGCACGCGGCCAAGGCGTTGGACGAGGCCGACGAAGCAGAGGACTTCCAAGCCGTGGGCATGCTTGCCCGCGAATGCCTGCTCGCGCTCGTGAAGGCGACGGCGCCGGACCTGCAAGTGCAAGGCGAACGGCCTAAGGCCGCGGACTTCACCGCCTGGGCTGACCTCATCGCCGCCGAATGGGCACCGGGCAGCTCTCGTGCCGCTGAACGAGCGTACATGCGGACCACGGCCACGGCCACGTGGCGACACGCAAACTGGCTGACCCATGCCTCCGGAGCACGGTACGAAGATTCTTCCTTGACGATTGAAGCAACCGCCGCTGTCCTCACCGCGTACCAACTGGCACAGATGAAGACCTCGCGGCCCACGGTCCCGACCTGCGACGAGTGTGGCAGCTATCGCGTCAGCTCAGAGTATGACGTCGACACCGACTCGTCGTGGCCCATCTGCCTACGCTGCGACTGGCACGGACCGGTCGAATAGCGCAAGGAGTGGGGACCCCGGTCCGACGACGCAGACGCCGAAACTGCCGCCTCAACCACGACGTCATCATCGGAGACTGAAAGCGGATCGTAGCCCCGCAGTGTGCCCCTAGCCCGGAGCAGGTTCACTGCCAACTTAAACTCGCGCAGCTCGAAGCGTTTACCGCAGCTCGATCAACCGGCGCCCCGCCTCGACCATCGACACGATCCGGTCGAGCAGGAGAGGGGTGACGGTCGCGGCCGTGCTCGAGGCGCATGTAGTGCCCCGGGCTGACGCCGCCCCGCGAGCGTGACCCGGCCCGGGCAGGCGGCCTGGCCGGCGACCGGATGACGGGGTTCAGCCGAGCCAGGCCGCGAGCTCTCCCACCGCGTCGGGCAGGACGTAGTAGTACGCCCAGAGCCCCCGCCGCTCGGAGTCGACGATCCCGGCGTCCCGGAGCTTCTTCAGGTGGTGCGACAGCGTCGACTGCGAGACGTCGAA
The DNA here is from genome assembly GCA_023268575.1 of Patulibacter sp. Taxonomy (GTDB): domain Bacteria; phylum Actinomycetota; class Thermoleophilia; order Solirubrobacterales; family Solirubrobacteraceae; genus Patulibacter. The sequence continues at coordinate 267 of JALRCL010000642.1, read as the reverse complement.
CAGCGGCACGAGCTCGTAGACGCAGACCTTGCCGGCGTGCTTGCGCAGGACGTCGACGATCTGCAGCCGGATCGGATCGCCGAGCGCCTTGGCGACCTCGGCCATCCGGACGGCCTCGTCGCGGTCGACGTCGGGGTAGACGACCGGCTCGCAGCACGGAGCGCCCGCCGGGCGCTTCACCTTCGGCTCGAGCTCCAGATCGACGTTCATGGATCTACTTCTATCGATTGAATCGAAGGTCGTCAATGGATAGGGTGCCGCTCCGTG
>JALRCL010000625.1 GCA_023268575.1 Patulibacter sp. | reverse complement strand
TCAACGCGGCGCTGCGCCGCTTCGAGCGGGCCGACGAGCCAGAGAGCCCGATCGGGTGGGCCGCTCGCGCGTTCGGCGGGTCGATGGTCCCGCTCGCTGCCGAGCAGCGCCCGCACGTCTCCACGACCCGCAACGTCGCCGCGATCTTCCCGTTCTACAACGAGGAGGGACTCGGGTCGAGGGGCGTCCTCGTCGGGTTGAACGTGACCGGCGGCGGCGCGTTCTGCTGGGACCCCTGGAACCTGTACTCGCGTACGGCGCGGACCCGTGAGCCGTCGGGGGAGCGGGCGATCACCAACGGCAACATGATCGTCGTCGGGGTCCCCGGCTCGGGGAAGTCGGCGCTCGTGAAGTGCCTGGGGTTCCGGCAGGCCGCGTTCGGGCGGCGGCTGGAGGCCGTCGACCCCAAGGGCGAGTACGACGACGTCGTCGCCGCGCTGGGCGGCGTCACGCTGCGGCTGGAGCCGGGCGGCCCGCAGGCCCTCAACCCGCTCAGCGACGTCGGCGATCCGCGGGCCCGCGGCGAGCTGCTCAAGGGCGTCGCGCAGGCGCTGCTGGGCCGGTCGCTGCGCACCGTCGAGCGCGCGGGGCTGCTGGCCGCGCTGACGCAGGCCGATCGCACCGTGAAGGAGGAGGTGTGCATCCCGCACGTCACCGCGGCGCTGCGCCACCCCGGCCGCGAGCTGCTGGAGGCCCTCAACTGCGACGAGCCCTACGCGCGCGACGAGCTGCGCGAGGTGATGCTCGAGCTCGAGGGACTCTCGACCGGGCCGCTGGCCGGGCTGTTCGACCGGCCCACGACGGTGCCGGCGGACACGTGGGATCGCCAGGCGGTGTCGATCAACGTCTCCGCGATCGAGCGGCTCGGAGCGGTGAGCGGCGCCGCCGGCCAGAACGTGCCGCTGGCCGTCACGATCCGCTGCTGCCGCGCGTTCCTGGACGCCCGGGCCCGGCAGCGCGCGGCGGCCGCGCGGGCGCAGGGGCGCATCGCGCCCAAGACGCTGCGGATCAACGACGAGGGCTGGGGCACCCTCGCGGTTCCCGGGCAGGCCGAGCAGTACCAGAGCGACTGGAAGCTCCAGCGCGCGAGCGGCGTCGTGAACGTGCTGGTGATGCACCGCTTCAGCGACCTGCGGGCCGTCGGCGACGACGGCACGCGGGCGCGCGAGCTCGCCGAAGGGCTCCTGTCCGACAGCGACACGAAGGTGATCTACCGCCAGGACGAGGCCCAGTTCGACGACCTGCGCCAGAAGGCCGAGCTGACCGACGCGGAGTGCGACACGATCCGCAACCTCGAGCCGGGCCAGGCGCTGTGGATCGTTGGCACGAGCCGGATGCTGGTCCAGCACCTGCGTTCCAGCTACGAGATCGGTCTCTCGGACACCGATCAGGCGATGGCCTCCGGGCTCCCCGATCAGCTGCCGCCGCGACCGGAGCAGGTAGCCGCGTGAGCACCACGGCGGCGATCCCGCTGTGGCGCCGGCGCCGGACCCGGCTGGCCGCCGTCGGCGGGCTGCTCGGCGGCGCACCGCTG
>JALRCL010000612.1 GCA_023268575.1 Patulibacter sp. | reverse complement strand
AGGCCCACCTCGACCTCGGGAAATCCGAAGACCGCGTCGTCGCCGGCGACGATGAGGTCGCAGCCGAGCGCCCACTCGAACGCGGCGGTGAGCGTCAGCGCGTGCGCGGCGAAGACCGTCGGACAGGGCAGCCGCTCGAAGCGGTGGATGATCTCGAGCAGCTCGCGCCAGAGCTCGGCGCCCTGCTCGGCGCTGCGGCCGTGGCTGAACGCAACGCCCAGAGCCGGGCTTTTGATGATGCCAAGGCACAATTGCGCCGACGCGAGGAGGCACTCACCCGATTAGAGGCCGAGCTTGATCCGCACCCCGCTCCCCTCGGCGACGAGGTACATGGCCAGCGTCGTCCCGAAGGGGTTGTCGTCCTGCGCGGCGAGGTACGCCCGGCCCCGCAGCGGCGTCTCCAGCAGGGGCGTGTCGATCGTGACGCTGCCCAGCGCCGAGGCGTCGGGGCAGCTCGCGGGAGCGTCGCTGCCCAGCGCGATCTGCGCCGGGCGGCACGCGGCCAGCCCGTCCGCCGCCGACGGGTTGACGTTCATGCCCTCCGGCATGAGGATCGAAAGGTCCTTCAGGTGCGCGCTCGAGCGCACCTGCGGGCTGTCGGGCTGCGGGATCGAGACGCTGACGTCGAGGCCCGACGGGCTGTCGGGCGCCGTGGTCGTCGGCTGCACCCGGACGACCGGCTCGAACGGCACCGAGGCGCAGTCGGTGATCGTCAGCGGCGCCCCACCGACCCGCTGGGCGCTCGCCGCGACCGGGGCGGAGAGCGCCGGGCTCGGCCACGACGACGCCCGGGCGGTGAAGCGCAGGGGCTCGCCGGTGCAGCGGCCCGGGTTCGACGTCAGCGTCCGCACGGGGATGTTCGCCCGGCCGGTCACCGCCCGCCCGTCAGCGTCGAGGGTGGTGCGGTCGGGGTCGTGGACGTCGTCGGCGGGCACGCCCCAGAGCTCGATCCGCGTGCCGGTCAGCGGCAGCGCCTGCGAGATCCCCTCGACGCTCGCCGTCAGGCCGTAGTCGCCGCCGGACCGCACGACGCCGTTCATGCGAATCACCGTCTTGGCGACGTTGAAGCCGAACTGCGAGGGCACGCCGGGCGGCGGGATGATGTTGTAGATCGGGAACGCCTGCTCGAAGCCCGAGAGGCCGACGTAGGCCGTGCCGATCTGGCTGGACAGCGGGCAGTGGGCGCCGTAGTCCAGCGACAGGTCCTGGCCGGCGCAGCGCGGGACCGCCGTGGGGTTGAAGATGAGGCCCCGCGGCAGGTCGACCTCGATGTCCTTGACGCTCTCGGTCGGATCGACGCCGCCGTAGTCGTTCTCCTTCGTCGGGAACTGCAGGTCGAAGGTGACGTCGGGGTGGGCCCCGGCCCGCAGCTCGGGCGCGTTCGGCGTCGGCGCGGCCGCGGTTCCCGGCGACGTCAGACCGACCTCGAAGCTGCGCAGCTCGAAGGCCTGGGACGCCGGCGCGAGGGCCAGGGAGCCGCCGAGAGCGGCGAGGATCGCGACCGCGCGGGTCGCCGTGGAGCGCCTCATCGGGTGCCGCCCTTCGAGCTCGTGGCCTTCCGGCCGGTGGTGAACGTCAGGGTGCGCTGCTGCTCGGCCGCGGCCGCGGGGTACGCGACCGTCAGGCGCAGGACCAGCCGCCCCTTGCGGCGCAGCACCTTGCGCGCCGACGCCGAGAGCCTCAGCGTCAGGCGCACCGCGCCGGCCTGCTTCGCGGTGGTCGTGGCCTTCGCCGCGGTCCGCATCGCCCGGCCCGGGAATCGCCCGCGCAGGGTCGCCCGGACGGCGCCCGGCGCGGTCACGTTCACCCGCAGCACGAGGCGGCCCCGGCGTCCGGCGGTGCGCAGCGCGCTCGCCGACGGTCGCACGACGGTCAGGCGCGGAGAGCTCCCGACCACCGGTTCGTCGAACACGGCGCTCCCGGGCTCGGGCCGCGCGGGCGGCGCGACCGGCGCCGTCCGGCACGACTCGCCGGAGCAGCCGTCGCCGGCGCCGCGGGGCGCGACGCGCTGGGACGGGATCCCGCCGCCCGTGCGGGCGCTGTAGAGGTCCGCCAGCGCGTCCGTGTCCTGGGCCACGAGGCGATCGGCGGTGACGAAGAAGACGGCCCGGCCGTCGGGCGAGCTGTCGCCGAAGCTCGCCGGCTCGGCGCTCACGCCGCTGCTGAGGAGCGACAGCCCCTGGCCGGGAGTGTCCTGGTAGACGTCGCCGACGTCGTTCGTGTCGCCGGGCACCAGCCGGTTGGCGGAGTCGAAGAAGATCCGCCCGTCGTCGAGGATGGCGCGACTGCGCCGGCCGTCGAAGGTCGTGGCCAGCCGGCCGAAGGACGCCGCGAGGCGATGCTGCGTGGTGCCGGCGGGGCCGCAGGACACGCAGCGCACGGGCGCGGCCGGTGCGTCGGCGTCGTAGGCGTAGATCTGGCCGCATCGCCCCGGCGCGTTGGCGGCGGGCTCGTTGCACACCGGGTCGGAGACGTCGACGCCCTCCGCGCCGCCGACGCGCGACGCGAAGCTCTGGAAGGCGATCCGGTGCCCGTTCGGGCTCGTGCGGTACTCGGCCGGGCCGCCGTCCTCGTCCGGGAAGTCGCTGATGAGCCGCAGCTTCTCGGCGACGGTGTCCAGGACGTAGAGGCGGGTTCCCGTGCCATCGCCGTCGCTCGCGCGCATCGGGCCGCCGAAGGCGCGGATCCAGACGTACCGGCCGTCGTCGGAGGCGTCGACGAGGGTCAGGCCCGGCGCGCCTTCCGGGGGGACGGTGACGTAGGCGCCCGTCAGGTCGACGAGGTCGTCGCCGTCGGCGGTCCAACGGTAGATCCCGCTGACCCGGGACTGATTGGTCAGCGCGGTGGCGGACTGGAACGTCACCGTCCGGCCGTCGCGCGATCCGACCCAGAAGGTCACCGCCGGAGGGTTGTCCGGGTCCGCGCCGGTGACGCGCGAACGCCCGATCAACGTGGTCCCGTGACCGGACTCGTACTGGTAGAGCGCCTGGCCGCGGGCCCCGAAGTCCGTGCTGGGCGAGCGGAACGTGACGCGCGTGCCGTCCGCGGAGAGCCGGCGCTGCAGCCGCCCCGGGGTGTTGGCGTCGTAGTCGCGGAGGTCGAACGGGGTCCCGTCCGGCAGGCGGCTGGCGAGCTCGAGCTGCCCGTCGCGCCACAAGTACAGGGAGCGGGCGCCGTCCCCGGGCGCTTCGGCCACGAGCGGGGTCGTCGCCATGAACGCGATCGCCGACAGGTCGTCGGTGCCGCCGACGTAGTTGCCCTGCCCACCGAAGCCGGTGAGCTGGTTGTACAGGTCCGTGTCGTCCGTGGCCGCGACCAGGCGGTAGCCCCCACCCGGCCGTAGGTCGCGGATGTAGAGGTTGCTCCCGCCGGCCTTCGCGCCGGGCGCGAGCGCCAGCGACGTCACGACGACGGCCTTCGTGCCGTCCTCGGACAGGCCGAGCGTCGCCTTCACGAGCAGGCCCGTCGGCGTCAGGGGCGGGTCGGTGCCGCGTGTCGCCCAGTCGGTGCCGCGCGTCGCGAGGTACGCGGTGTCGTAGAGGACCGACTCGGCGCCGGCGAACGCGCCGGCGGCGTTGAAGTACGCCCCGTCGCCCCCGGCGACCGAGGCGACGGTCCCGGAGTTCACGACGTCGACGCCCTTCTTGTCGACCGGCGAGACCTGCTCCCACGCTCGACAGTCGGGAAGTCGGGCCTCGGCTCCGATGCGGTCGACCGGGGTCGCGCAGCTCTCGGCCGATGCGCCCGCCGGCATCGCGGCTAGGGCGAAGGCGGCGCCGACGACGAGTCGTGGTCCGACGCCTTGAAGGCACGTCATTGGTGCTCCTGGGGACAGAGGGGTGACGCGCTCGCAGGAGCACGCCCGATCGATGGACAGCGGGAGAGATCTCGAAGCGGGACACGTGCGCTGCGCGCGCCCGAGCACCGCCCGGGGAGGCCGGTCCGCGCAGGACCGACCTCCGGCCGTCGGCGCCCGGGGCGCCTGCGCGCCGCGTCGCGATCAGCGGCAGCGCGTGAAGCTCGCGTACTTCGTGGAGCCGCGCTCGGAGAAGGTGGCCTGGTCCACGTAGTTCGCGGTCACCTCGAACGGCCACTTCTTGCTCTTCGGGCAGGAGGTCGTCGCCAGCCAGTTGCCCTTGCCGGCCTTCACCGCGAGGTCCTCGATCGCGATCGGCACGCCCCCGACGACCTGGAGCTCCTCCGGGATCGTCACGTCGAGCTGGTAGGCCCACTTGCCGGAGAGCTTCTTGATCTTGCCCGGGGCGGGCGTGCGCACGACCGCGGGGTTGTCCATCTCGGTGAAGAAGTAGACGGCGTTCGCGCCGCCGTTGACGACGGTGATCTTCGCGACGGTCCTCGTGGTGTCGGCCCACGCGTTCGCCTTGCCGGACCCCATCACCGCCTTCTTGCACTTCGCGGGGATCTCGCCGTTGGAGAGGTCCGCCTGCGAGCACTTGGGGAGCTTCGCGCCGTTGTAGAGCGAGCCCTTCGGGAAGAGGATCCGGATCGACTGCACGATCGAGCGGTTCGACGTGTCCGCGTGCTTGATCTTCGCGTTCACCGTCAGCTTCACCGCCCGCGGCTTCTTCTTCGTGCCGGCCTTGTTCGGGGAGACCTGCACCTTCTTGACCTCGATCGAGGTCGAGCCGGACTGGGCGAGGGCCGGCCCCGCGACCGCGACGACGCCGGTGGCACAGACCGCGGCCAGCGCGGCGGTGAGCTTCCTGGACATGAGCATCTCCTGATGAGGTGGGGGAGCGTTCTGGCCGAGACGCGGCCGTAGACGGCCACCGTACACGGTGGTGAATCTGAGCGTGGGGAATTCTCACTCACGCCTCACCGCCTCCCCCGTACGCCAGTCCAGGAGGGCGATTGCGACCGCAACATCGGCGTACGGCGTCCGCTCCCGGGCGCCGATCGGCCCAACGAAAACGCAACTGATTCTCAGGGTACGGAAGTGTGTATATTCGGCCGGCGTCCCGCGACGATCGGTGCTCGGCGACGTGAGGAGCCTGCCCTGTCCCCCCCGTCGCCCACCGGACGGCGCGCGCGTCTGCTGCCGCTCGTCCTCGCGCTCGTCGTCGCGCTCGTGGCCGCGGTCCTGCTGTGGCCGGGGGAGCGCCACCGCGAGTACGTGCTGCTGCTCGACAACGCCAGCCAGGTCGTGCCCGGAGGGGCGGTCCGGATCGGCGGCGTCCAGGTGGGCACCGTCCGGAGCATCGACCTCACCCGCGACGACCTCGCGCGCGTGCGGATCGGCGTCCGGGAGTCGTACGCCCCGTTGCGACGGGGGACCTCGGCC
>JALRCL010000577.1 GCA_023268575.1 Patulibacter sp. | reverse complement strand
CTCGGCGTCGCCGGGGCGGTCGGCGTCGCCGGCGCCGCCGGCGCCGGGGGGTACGCGATCGCCGAGGCGAGCGAGGAGGCGCCCGACCACGGCGCGACCGTCCCGTTCCACGGCGCCCACCAGGCCGGCATCGCGACCCCCGCGCAGGACCGGCTCGTCTTCGCGGCCTTCGACCTGCTGACCGACGACGTCGCGCAGGTCCGGGAGCTGTTCCAGATCTGGACGGAGGCCGCGGAGCGCCTGACCGTCGGCCAGGCCGTCGGCCCGCTGGCGCCCAGCGACGGCGAGCCCCCGGAGGACACGGGCGAGGCCCACGGGCTGCCGCCGGCTCGGCTGACGGTGACCTTCGGGATCGGGCCGTCCTTCTTCGAGCGCGACGGCGAGGACCGGCTCGGGCTCGCGCACCGGCGTCCCGTCGCGCTGCGGCCGCTCGGTGCGCTGCCCGGCGATCAGCTCGATCCCGAGCGCTCCGACGGCGACCTCTGCGTCCAGGCCTGCAGCAACGACCCGCAGGTCGCCTTCCACGCGGTGCGCAACCTCGCCAGGCTCGGCCGTGGCGTCGTCGTCCTGCGCTGGACCCAGCTCGGCTTCGGCCGCACGTCGACGACGAGCCGCAGCCAGGACACGCCGCGGAACCTCATGGGGTTCAAGGACGGCACGAACAACCTCCGGGCCGAGGAGACCGAGCGGCTGGACCGGCACGTGTGGGTCGCCCCCGACGAGCCCCAGCGCTGGATGCGCGGCGGCAGCTACCTCGTGGCGCGCCGGATCCGGATGCTCATCGAGTCGTGGGACCGGGCCGCCATCGACGAGCAGGAGCGCGTCATCGGCCGGCGGAAGATCTCCGGCGCGCCGATCGGTCGCCAGGACGAGTTCGACCCGGTCGACCTGCGCGCGCGGGGCGGCGACGGGCTGCCGCTGATCGACGACAGCGCCCACATCCGCCTCGCGTCGCCCGACACGACGAAGGGGATCGAGCTCCTGCGGCGCGGCTACTCGGTCACCGACGGCATCGACGCCCGCACGGGGCAGCTGGACGCGGGGCTCTTCTTCCTCGCCTACCAGCGCGACCCGCACCGCCAGTTCGCGGCCCTGCAGCGGCGCCTGGGGACCGCCGACGCGCTGAACGAGTACATCAAGCACACCGGCAGCGCCGTGTTCGCGATCCCGGGCGGGATCGCGCGGGGCCGGTGGCTCGCGCAGGACCTCTTCGCCTGAGCGACGCCGGTCCCGCGCGGCCGCACCCGGAACCCACGGACGATCGGCCGCGCCGCGGGGGCGAGGCGCAGCCGACGACCGGGGATCAGCCGATCCGGAACGCCGCGGTCGGACCGCCGGCCTTCGTGCCGCCGAGCGTCGCCCGGACGCGGTAGCGCCCGGCCGGCAGGCTGCGGCCCTTCACGCGGCCGAGGAAGGTCACCCGGGTCGTCGTGGTGCCGACGGCCTTGCGGATCGTCGTGACGCCCGTCCAGCGGCGCACGCAGGAGGCGCCGCGGCGCGCCTGGGCCGTGGGCCGGCACGTCCCGCCCTTGCGGCGGCCCATGACCGCGCGCTCGATCCGCAGCGTCACCGTCGTGGCGGCGTTCGCCCGGAGGCTGATCCGGGTGCCGACGGCGGCTCGGCGGCGGGTGGCCGCCCGCAGGCGGGTGCCGGGGACGAAGCGGGAGGGGCTGACGCGCAGGCCACTGATCGTCACCGGCGTCGTGGCGGGTCCGCCGGTGCCGGGCTCGCCGCCCGTGCCGCCGGTGCCGCCCGTCCCGCCGCCCGTGGCGCCGCCGCTGGTCGGCGGGACGAGGCCGCTGATGCGGACGATGCGCTTCGTCGTCTCCAGGCCGACCCACACGGTGTTGCTGCCGGCGGGGCCGGGGGTGAGGTAGCGCGGCCCGGAGCCGGCGGGCAGGGCGACGCTCGTCACCGTGCCGTCGTCGGCGATCCGGCTGACGCGGTCGCCGGCGAACTGCGCCGTCCAGAACGCGCCGTCGGCGGCGTGCACGATGCCGAACGGGTCGGTGCCGGGGAGCTCGGTGAAGGCGGGCGTGGCGCCGGGGGTCAGGCGGCCCACGACGTGCGGGTTGGCCGTCGGGTCGGTGAAGGCGACGCGACCGTCCGGGGCCGCGGCGATCCCCTGCGGGCCGCCGCCGGTGCGCGAGGGCGCGAACGACGGCGAGCCGCCGTCGGCCTGCAGGTGGACCACGCGCTCGTTGCCGAAGTCGGCGATCCAGGGGCCGCCATCGCCGCCGAGCGCCACCGACCGGGCGCTCATCCCGGGGACGGTCGTCGTCGTCGCGGTCGCGGGCGCCGCGGCGGGGATCCGCAGCACCTTGTCGCTCGAGGCGGACCACAGCACCCCGTCGCGGCCGGCGACGATCTCGCGCGGGTCGACGATCGCCGACAGGGGCGTCGCGGTCGTCGTCCCGGCGGGGTCGGCGGCGGCGAAGCGGGCCACGCCCCCGGGCTGCGTCACCCACAGCGCGCCGTCCGGGCCGGTGGCGATGCCGATGGGGTTCGTGACGCCCGGCAGGTCGAACGTCGTGACGGTGCCGTCGGGGGCGACGCGGGCGACGTCGCCGGCGCCCCCGATCGTGGCCCAGACGTTGCCGTCGGGACCGGCGGCGAGGCGGACGGGCTGCTCGGGGAGGGCGAAGTCGCCGTCGACGGTCGGCGCGGCGCCCGCGACGGCGGGCAGGGCGAGGGCGAGCGAGGCCGTCGCGGCGGCGAGCGGCAGCACGCGGCGGGGGGAGCGGAGCGAGGCGCGGTGGACCATGGCGACATCGTCCTCGGCGCCCGGGCGGCCGACCGTGACCGATGACGCATCCGGGGGGCGTCGTCGGTCGCGCGGGGCGGTCGTCCGGGTCCCCACGCGACTATCCTCGCCCGCCGATGCCTGCCCCGCGCCGACGCCGCCCCCGTCCGAAGGTCGTCGAGACCCCCGTCGAGCAGCGCCCGGGCGAGACCCTCATCTGGACCGACGGGGCCTGCAAGGGCAACCCGGGGCCGGGCGGCTGGGCGGCGATCGTCGTGCCGCCGGCCGAGGAGGGCGGGACGCCGGTCGAGCTCTCCGGCGGCGATCCGGACACGACGAACAACCGGATGGAGTACACCGGGGTGCTCGAGGGGCTCCGCTCGCTGCCCGACGGCAGCACCGTCTGCATCGTCACGGACTCGCAGCTCGTCCTGAACTCGATGACGCAGTGGCTGGCGGGCTGGAAGCGCAAGGGCTGGAAGACCGCGTCCGGCTCGCCGGTGAAGAACCAGGACCTCGTCCAGGCGCTCGACGCGGAGATCGGCCGCCACGCCGCGGTTCGCTGGCACTGGGTCCGCGGCCACGAGACCGGCTCCGAGCACGCGCACAAGGCGCTGAACGACCGCGCCGACCAGCTCGCGGTCGCCGCCGCGGCCGAAGCCGCCCGGCGCTGAGCCGGACGGCGCCGGTCAGCCCGCGTCCGCCGCGGGAGCGGCGCCCCATGCGGTGATCGCCCCGGCGCGCCCGCGCACCGTGAGCGCCCCGAGGGGCACGAGCCCGTCGTGCGCGCGCAGCCGCTCGTGGGTCGCGTCGCTGAGGAGGATCGGGTGGGGGTGGTCCTTCGTCATCCCCTCGAGCCGCGCGGCGACGTTCGCCGGGTCGCCGATCGCCGTGTACTCCATCCGCCGCTGCGAGCCGACGTTGCCGACCATCACCGGCCCGGACGCGATCCCGACGCCCATGCGCAGGTCGGCCTCCAGCCCGTCGGCGGCGAGCTCGGCGAGGACCGCGCGCAACGCGGCGCCCGTCATCTCGCGAGCGGCGGCCAGCGCGCGGTCGGCGTGGTCCTCCTGTCGCAGCGGCGCGCCGAAGACCGCCATCAGGCCGTCGCCGCGGAACCCGACCATCGTCCCGCCGTGGTGGTCGACCGCGTCGCTCATCGCGGCGAGGAACCGGTTGAGGACGGCGATCCCCTCCTCGGGGTCCAGGCGCTCGAGCAGCGCCGTCGAGCCGCGCAGGTCGCAGAAGAGCACGCTCGCGTCGGTCCGCATCCCGCCCAGGCGCACGTCGTCGCCCGTCTGGGCGAGCACGTCGTCGACGACGTCGGCGGCGACGAACCGCGCGAAGACCTCGCGGGTGCGCTGCCGCCCGGCGGCCTCGAACGCCGTGGAGATCGCCAGCGCGGTGAGCGTGCCGAGCCCGAGCGCGAGCGCCGGGGCCGCGACGTCGACGACGCGGTCGGCGAGGAACGCCCCGTAGGCCACGAGCCCGAGGAGGAGCGCCGCGGCGGCGGCGCCCAGGACGGTGGTCACCGGCCCGCGGCGACGGGCCACGAGCGGCGCGGCGAGCGCCGCCAGCAGGGTCAGCAGGACGTTCCACGGGCCACCGGCGTCGCGGACCGGATCGCCGCGCAGGGTCGTGGCGATCGCGTTGGCCAGGAGCTCCGGTCCCGGCATCGCGGCGTCGGTCGCGGTGGCGTGGATGTCGCCGAGCGACGGGGCGGTCGCGCCCACGACGACGATCCGCCCGCGCAGTCGCGAGGCCGGGACGCGGCCCTTCGCCACGTCGACGAGGGAGAAGCGCGGGAACGACCCGGCCGGACCGACGAGGTCGATCCAGCGCGCGGCCCGGTCGCGCGGTGCGGAGCGACGGCCGGTCGCGAGCTCCGCGGCGACGACCGGGAACGCGGCGAGGCCGTCGCGCGCGGTGCGGAAGCGCCGGACGACGCCGTCGTCGTCGCGGTCGATGCCGGTGTGCCCGACGCGCACGCCGAGCTCGCGCTGCCGCGCCGGGCCGCCGAGGACCGCGGTCGCGCCGTCGCGATCGGTCTCGGTCGCCGCCAGGACGATCCGCGGTGCGGCTGCGGCGGCGTCCAGCAGCGCCTCGTCGTCGCGCGGGCTCGGCGACGGCTCGGTGAACTGGACGTCGTAGGCGACGACCCGCGCACCGGCGGCGACGAGGTGGTCGATCACCCAGGCGTGCCAGCGCCGCGGCAACGGGTACTCCCCGATCTCGTCGATGCTCTTCGTGTCCATGCCGACGACGGCGATCGGGACCGGACCGACCCGGTGGCGGTCCTCGCCGCGCAGCTGGAAGCGGGCGTCGACCGTGGTGCGCTCGGCGCTCGCCAGCCCGCCGAGGAGGTCGGCGGCGAAGGCGAGCGCGGCGCTGAGGACGGCGGCGGCGACGAGGACGGCGGTCCGCGAGCGCAGCGCCGCCCCGCCGCGCCGGCCGCCGAGGGCCCGGCTCACCGGCGCGGGCCGCGCACGACGTAGCGCCCGCCCTTGCGGACGACGACGTCGCGGCCGGTCACGAGGTTGCGCACCGTCACCGATCCGTCGCGCACCTTCACGACCGACGCGCCCGAGCAGGTGTCCTCGACGCCCCAGTGCGTGCCGCGCACGGTGGCGGCGGCCCGGGTGCCGCGGATCCGGTAGCGGCCCTTGCCGTTGCCCCAGAGCCGCCGACCGCGCCGCTTGGCCTTCTTCTTCGCGTGGACGACGCCGCGCGCGCCGGCGCGGCGGGTCGGCGCGCAGTTCTCGCGGCGGCCGACCATCGTGGCGGTGACGAGGCCGTCGCGGGCCGTCGTGGACTGCTCGAAGGTGAAGATCCCGTCGCGGAACTCGGCGGTCTTCGTGAGCGGGCTGCCGGCGCCGACGGCGCTCGTCAGCCGCACCCGTCCGGCGCGGGCGTCGATCCGCGACCCAGCGGGGAAGAGGGCGCCGACGTCGGGGAGCGTGCGGTAGACCTTCGCGCCCGGCAGGCGGACCTTCACCGTGCCGGAGAGCGGCTCGAGGTTCACGCTGCGGCCCGCGACGGGCTCCGGCAGCGGCGTCACGCGGCCGATGCGGTCCGCACCGCGGGTGTACCAGAGCGCGTCGCCGAGCCGGACGATGCCGTCCGAGGGGCCGGAGCCGGCGCTCGGCAGGCCGTAGCGCGACACGGCGCCCTGGACGGTGATCCGGCCGATCGAGTTGCGGGCCGCCGCGAGCTCGGTGAACCACAGCGCGCCGTCGGGCCCGGTGGCCAGGGCGCCGGGCTGCGTCTCCACGCCGGGGAGCGGCAGCTCCGTCACGACGCCGAACGCCGTGATCTGCGCGACCTTGCGCGTGGCGCGCTCGGTGAACCAGATCTCGCCGTCGGGGCCGAGAGCGATGCCACGGGGGTCGGCGCCGGCGCTCGGGATCGCGTAGTGGGTGATGAGCCCGTCGGGCGCGAGCCGCCCGACGGCGTTCGCACGCGGCTCGAGGAACCAGAGGCTGCCGTCGCGCCCGGTGACGATCTCGGTCGGCCCGCGGTCGCCGGCCAGCGGGTACTGCCGGTACGCGGCACCGCCCTCGACCTCCTCGACGCGCACGACGAGGTTCGCGTCGGGCATCGTGAACCACGCCGCGCCGTCGGGTCCCCGCGTGATGCCGGAGGTCGCGCCGGCCGCCGGCGCCGCGAACCGGCGCACGGCGCCGTCGGCGGTGATCCGGCCGATGCCGCCGGCGGCATCGGTGAACCAGAGCCGCCCACCGGCGTCGGTCGCGATCCGGTGCGGCACGGTCGGCGCGGGGGCGGGCGGGGGCTCCGCGGTCGTCGTGGTCGTCGGCGCCGGCGTCGTCGTCTGCGTCGGCACGGTCGTCGTGCCGGTCGTCGTCGGCGGGTTCTGGCGCGCGGTGGAGACCTGCTCGCGCGCGGAGAAGAGCGTCGTCGCCCCGGTCGTCGTCGTGCGGCCGATCTGCGCCGTGCCGGCCGCGGCGAACCAGAGCGCACCGTCGGGGCCGGCGGTGATGCCCGCCGGACGGGTGGGGACGCCGTCGACCGGGGGGACGGCGAACTCGCGCACGGACGCCGCGCCGGCGGACGCCGCCACGGCGCCGAGGCCGACGAGGGCCAGGAGCACCGAGCGGCCGAGGACGCGGACCGGGGAGGACGGGGCGGGGGACACGACCGGAGCCTCGCTGTCGGGGCGGGAGCGGGGAAGGCGATCGGTCACCGGTCGAGCGTGACCTGCGTCGCGTTCGGGCCGGCGCACGGGTCAGCCCTCGGCGCGACGGCGCACCGCGGCGACGTCGTGGCAGACGACGGAGCGACGGGCGGTGGTGACCCAGCCGAGCTCGCGCATCTGCTGCAGCGCGCGGCTCGTCGCCTCGCGGGAGGCCCCGACCCAGCCGGCGAGGTCCTCCTGCGTCAGCGGGAGGTCGATCCGCAGGCCGCCGTCCTCGTGCTCGACGCCGAACCGCTCGCAGAGCTCGATGATCCGGGCGGACAGCCGGCCGACCACGTCGTGCGCGGCGTGCTCGACGCGCTTGCGGTCGGCGTCGCGCAGGCGCTCGTTGAGGTTGCGCATGACGTACAGCGCGGCGTCGGGCACCGTCGTGACGTAGCTCAGGAAGTCGTCGGGCGCGATCGCCAGCGCCTCGACCGCGTCGAGGGCCACGATCGAGGCGGAGCGGACCGCGCCGTCGATCGCCGACTGCTCGCCGACGAGGTCGCCCGGGCCGCGGACCGCCAGCAGCACGTCGCGCCCCTCGGGGGTCACCCGCGTGAGCTTCACGTGGCCGTCGAGGAGGACGAGGACGCGGTCCCCGAGCTGGTTGGCGTGGGCGATCGCGCTGCCGCGCGCGAACCGGCGGACGACGGCGCGCCGGCGCAGCTCGCGCTGATCCTCCTCGCCGAGGGCGTCGAGGAAGGTCGACACGGCCGCAGCTGACCGCGCGGGTGCTCGCTCTCGGCTCGCCACTGGCCCGCAGCCTACTCCCGGAGGCGGCGCCCGGCGAATCGCGTCCCGCGCGGCGTGGACGGCGTCCACCGCCGCTCCGGGCCCGTGCGCACGGGCGATGCCGACCGGCGACCCGGCGGCGGAGGGGCCGACGACCCGCCAGCGGTCCGCCGGAGCGGGTACCGTGGGGGCGCATGCCGATCGTCCACGTTCGCGCCCTGCCGTCTCACGAGCCGGTCGATGTCCGGACGGTCATCGAGGGCCTCGGCGAGGACATCGCCGCAGCGACGGGGATCCCGCTCGATCGGATCTCGATCGCGTGGACGTGGCTCCAGCCGGGTCACTACGTCACCGGCGGCGTCGCGGGGGCGACCCTCGACGAGCTGCAGCATCCCGTCCTCGTCGACGTCCAGATCCCCGACCTCCACCCGCAGGAGCGGATCGAGCGACTGCTCCTGGCCACGGCGGAGTCGCTCGCGCGCCGCGTGGGCGTCGCGCGCGAGAACGTCCGGGCGACGGCGACGACCGTGCGCAGCGGGCAGGTCCTCTCGCAGGGCCGCATCGAGCGCTGGTAGGACCACCAGGCCGGCGGGCCGCCGTCGGTTGACAGCCGCCGCCGCGGGCGCGAGCGTCGGGTCGTCGTCCTCGATCCGATCCCGCGCCGCCTCCATGACCCCGAGCTTCCCCAGCACCATCTCCGACCTCGTCCGCCGGAGCGCGGCGCGCGTGCCCGACCGGGTCGCGCTGCACGCCGGTCCGCGGTCGTGGACGTACCGCGCGCTCGACGAGGCCGTGAGTCGCGTCGCGGCGCGCCTGCTGGAGCTCGGCCTCGTGAAGGGCGATCGCGTCGCCGGCTACGGCCGCAACTCCGACGCGTACGTCCTCCTCTTCCTCGG
>JALRCL010000423.1 GCA_023268575.1 Patulibacter sp. | reverse complement strand
GAATGTTCGCGTCCGCGGCGGACAATGAGACGCCCTTCGATCACCGCGAGCGCGGCCGAGAGGTCTTCGAGCTCGTTCATCTGTTCAGGGAGCTCAATCGCCATGTCCCGTCCCCCCGAACCTCGCTCAGGCGCAAAGCCGTGCATGTAGGTCGAGTGCACTGTCGCCAGCAGGAACAGCGCCTTCTGGAGAAGCGTCACCGCGTCATCGTTGAGCTCGAGCAAGGAATCCGTGAGCGCTGACTCGCGCTCGTGGTGCAACCGCTCCGTATGCCGGAAGTTCTCGGCCGTTAGCTGACGTTCGTGACGTCGCTCGGCCAAGGTCGCTGTGACAAGGGCGACGACCACAACGCCAACGAACGACCACACGGGCGCGGCTTGTTCGCTTAGACCGATGAGCCACGCGACCGCTGCGCCCGCTGCGGCGCCGGCGGTGAACCCCCAAACCTCAAGGTGGTGCCGCACGATCCAACTAAGCGACCGCCAACGGGCCTGCTGGGTCATGACACGAGGTAGTCGACCCGGCGCCGCGAACCGCGCCTGGATCGGCTGACCGGGCGCCACGGGTCTGGCGCCCCAGTTGTCAGTCCCGCAGCGCGGGCGCGAGCGCCGGCAGGACCTCGTCGCCCATCCGGCGGCACCAGGACGCCGGCGGGCCGGCGACCTGCAGGGTGACCGCGTCGGCGCCCGCCTCGCGCATCGCGCGCAGCTCGTCGGCGATCCGCTCGGGGCTGCCGATCGTCGCGATCGTGTGCATCGTCTCGGGCCGCACGAACGGCTCGAGGTCCGGCGGCACGTGGGTGAGGTAGCCGCGGTAGTTGTCGACGTGGCGCGTCTCCTCCGGCAGCCCGGCGCGGTGCTCGAGGTAGGCGTCGAAGCCCGGCCGGAACGGCTCGGGGACCTCGGCCGCCGAGGCGTGGTTCGCCGTGAGGTACCGCATCCGGCTCACGACGAGCGGGCCGAGCGCCAGGCGCGCGTCCTCCTCCCGGAGCTCGGCGTCGGACCCGATCGGGTAGAGCGCCGTGACGAGGCCGATCTTCACGGCGGACGGGTCGCGACCGGCCGCGCGCGCCGCGTCGGCGACCCGCTCGCGCACGATCGCCAGCGCTTCGGCGCCCTCCCAGCGCACGAGGATCCCGTCGGCCACCGCGGCGGCCCGCGCCTGACCGCGCGGACCGAAGGCCGACACCCAGGCCGGCACGTCGTGCGCGACGTCGATCCAGCGGCCCTCGGGGTTGAGGAAGCGGATCGGCCGGCCGTCGGCGACGACCTCCTCGCCGCGCAGCAGCGCCTGGACGACCCGCAGGTGCTCGAACAGCACGTCCTGCGTGGCGGGCCGCTGCCCGAGCGACCAGCGCGCCGAGTTGCCGATCCCGGTGCCGAAGAACGTCCGGCCGGGCGCGGCCTTCGCGAGCGTCGCCATCGCCTGCGCCGCGGCGACCGCGGGACGCGCGAGCGGCTGGGTCACCCCGGGGCCGATCGCGATCCGCTCCGTCGCGCGCGCCGCCTCGAGCAGCGCCATGTAGACGTCGCCGAAGACGAGCGGGCTGTCGTAGACCCACAGGTGATCGAAGCCGGCGTCCTCGAGCGCCCGCGCCTGCTCGCCGATCCCGAGGTGGGCGTCGACGTAGACGCCGACCTCGAACGGCCGCCCGCCGCTCACGTCGCCCACGTGAAGATCCGCGCGGGGTTCTCGATCAGGAGGCGGTCGGTCGCCTCGCGGCTGACGCCCTCCTGCCAGAGCCACGGCACGAACCGCCAGAGGATGTACGTGAACCCCGGCCCGCCGCCGTAGCTCGTGAGGTAGCTGCGGCGCGCGATGTCGCCCGACAGCACGACCTGGCCTCCGTAGCCCTCCTCGATCATCCGCATCGTGAAGGCGATCCGCTGGGCCTCCGGCTCGTAGTGCTCCTTCGAGATGCAGTCGTAGCCGATGTTGCAGCCGCTCTTGACGACCGCGAGGTGGTCGTCCCAGTGCAGGCGCCGGTCCTGGTGGCCGATGATCACCTTCTCGAGGTTCGCCCCCGCGTCCTCGAAGATCCGCACCTGCTCGGTGGGGATCGTGCCCGCCGTCGTGTGGGTCGTGATCGGGGCGCCCGTCTCGCGCTGGACGATCGCCGCGGCGCGCAGCATCCGCTCCTCGTCGGGATGGACGCGGTCGCGCGACGTGCCGACCTTGATCACCCCGGCGCGGACGTCGGGGGCCTCGGGGAACCCGGCGGTGAGGTCGCGGAGCATCTCGTCCACGAGCTCGGTGTCGGTCATCGCCCCGACGTCGACGACGCCGCGCCAGTAGCCCTCCATGATGTGGCCGGTCGCGGCGATCACGTGGACGCCGGTGCGCCGCGAGAGCTCCGCCAGGCCCGCCGCGTCGCGGCCGTACTCCGCGGCGCTCAGCTCGACGATCGCGCCGCCACCGGCCTGCTTGAAGAGCTCCATCTCGGCGGCCGACTTGTCGAGGCTGTCGAGGATCGTGTCGTCCGATCCGCCGAGCAGGTGCTCGCCCGGGCTCGTCAGCAGGTGCTCGTGGGCGTAGGTCGCGCCGAGCTCCTCGGGCGCGACCTCCCCCAGCACGGTGTGGACGGCGGTCATTCCGATCCCTCCTCGGCGCGGGTCCGGCCGAGCGTCAGGAGGAAGTCCTCGTGCGCCTCGAACCAGACCGTGTGGTAGCTGTCGACCCGCGGGCTGACGAAGTACCGCTGGTCCTCCTCGATCCGCTCCAGCGCCGCCGTCAGCCGCCGCGGGTAGCGGCCGAAGCGCCCGATGACGTCCCCGGCCCGCTCCAGCACGGGGACGACGCCCTCGTGGATCTCCTCGACCCGGTCCAGCAGGTCGAACCGCGCGGCGTCGTCGGTGGCGGCCTGCCACTTCGCCGCGAGGCCCTTCACCTCGGCGTTCACCGCGAGGAACCGCGCGTAGTGCTCGTCCAGCGCGACGCGCGTGGCGTCGTCGGCGCCCGCGGCGAGCCACGCGGCGTGCGCGTCGCGCCCCTCCTCGCTGACGACCCAACCGGGCCGCTTGCGCGACGGCCGCTCGAACGCGTGGCCGTCGGCGTCGAGCCGCGCGAGCGCTGCGGCGACCGCCGCGGGGTCGGCGTCGAGCGCCGCGGCCAGCGCGTCCGCGCCGGCGATCCCCTTCACCCGCAGGGCGTGCAGCACGTCCCAGGCGTCGAGCTCCTGCATCGCGTCCCTCCGCTCCTCGATCGTGCTCATGCGGGCTGGCGCTCCTGCGTGCCGGCCGCGCTCCACGGCCGCTCGCCGGCCTCCTGGCGGATCCGGTCGATGTCGGCGCGGCGCAGGGACGCGCCGCGGTCCCGCAGCAGCCGCGATCGCTCCTGCTCGTAGCGGTAGAGCGCGTCGACGTCCGGGTCCTGCCAGTGCCACTTCACCGTCGCCTCGTCGACGTTGCGCCACGGCGAGCGCAGCAGCGGGCTGTCGTAGGCGCGGGCGCGAGCGTTGATCTCGTCCTCGGTCAGCCGGCCGGAGGCGAACAGGTGCCGGCCGGTCTTCGGCGGCAGGCTCGTTACGGTCCGCACGTCGGCCAGGCCGTTCGGGTTCACGCGCCGCGGGTAGTCGTCGACGTCCAGCACCCGCGCGGGCACGAGCGTCGCGACGCGGCCGGGCTGCGGGAGCGGGCCGGCGCCGCCGCCGCGCCGCCAGCCGGCGTAGCTCGTGGGGTGCAGGTAGTACTCGCTCTGCGCCGCGCCGAACCCGGACATCGTCGCGTAGTGGTCGACGTAGGCGTCCAGCGCGTACTCCTCGTTGTAGACCGGCGCGAGGCGCTTCGTGCGCTCGTCGATCCCGTCCCAGTCGAGCTGGCGGAACGTGCCGGCCATCATCGACGGCTCGATCGCGGCGTGGAAGTACGTCGACATCCCGGCCTCGACCATCTGGTCGAAGCCGAACCCGGCGAAGCGCCCGTACAGGCGGCGCGTCGCGTCCTGGATCCCGGCCGTCAGCGCGTCGAGCGTGTCGACGAGGTCGGCGCGCGAGTCCATCCCGACCGGGACGTAGCGGTCCTCGAACAGGTCGGAGGTGTAGAGGCCGACCCCGCGGACGATGTCCTGGTACTCCGTCGTATCGGTGTAGACGGAGCCCCAGTCGGTGATCTCCGTCGGGACGGCGTCGGTGACGAGGACGAGCGAGAGGTTGTTGTGCGGCAGGTCGTCCGCGACGCCGTCCATCCACGAGTACGCCGACTCGCCGAGGTTCACGAACTCGCGCACGTGCATCAGGCGGTCGTCGCCGACGCGGTACGGGCCGGTGGCGCAGAGGCCCGAGCGGCTCTCGCAGTTCACGAGGAACGAGTACTGCGTCGCCGTCGCGAGGAACTTCGCGGCCGCGCGGCGCAGCTCGTCGTCGGCCTCGAAGGCGTCGGCCTCGAGCACCTGCAGCGTCCGCTCCTCGAGCGTCGGGTTGATCTCGCCCGCCGACAGCGCGTCCGGGTGGCCGCCCTGGCGGAAGTACGCGTTGCGGTGGCGCGTGAACCAGTCGACGACGAACCAGAGGTCCTCGAGGTTGTCCTCGGGCCGCAGCACGCCGTGACGCAGCAGGAAGTTGCGACCGTTGAGGTAGTAGTTCAGCGTCGCCCAGCTCGTCATCCGGGTCAGCTGCGTGCCGGTCTGGCGCGCGCGGTGCCCGATCTCCTCCGGGCTGCGCTGGGCCGCCGACTCGCGCAGCAGGTCCGGGAACCGGAAGTACGAGTCGATCATGACGAGCATGAGGTAGGGCACGACCGGGAAGAGCTTCGACTCCTGCCCGGTGCGCGTCACGCAGTTGTGGACGAGCACGTCGTCGGCGCGCTGGAGCGCCGTGTTCAGCTGCAGCAGCTGCTGCTCGTCGATCCGCCACTCGCTCATGCCACGCTCCCGGCTCGGTGCGACGCGACCTCGCGCCACGGGGTCTCGCCCGCCTCGCGGCGGATCCGATCGATGTCGTCGCGGCGCAGCGACGCGCCGCGGTCCTGCAGGAGCCGCGAGCGCTCCTGCGTGTAGCGGTAGAGGCCGTCGACCTCCTCGTCCTGCCAGTGGTACTTCACCGTCGCCTCGTCGACGTGACGCCACGGCGCCTCCAGCAGCGGCGAGCGGAACGCGCGGGCGCGGGCGTTCATCTCGGCCTCGTCGAAGCGCCCCGACGCGAACGTGAAGCCGCCGGTCTTCGCCGGCAGCGACGACGTCCCGCGGGCGTCGGAGAGGCCGTTCGGGTTCGCGCGCAGCGGATAGTCGTGGTGCTGCAGGACGCGCGCGGGCACGAGGCTCGCGTTGCGGCCCGAGGCCGGCAGCGGGGCGTCGTCCGGCGAGCGGCGCCAGACGCCGTAGCTCACGGGGTGGAGGTAGTAGTCGCTCTGCCCGCCGAGGCGGCCGTCCATCGCCGCGAAGTGGCTGACGTAGGCGTCCAGCGAGTACTCCTCGTTGTGCAGCGGCCAGAAGCGGCGCGTCCGGTCGTCGACGAACGCCCACTCCTCCTGGCGGTAGGTGCCGGCCATCCGCGCGATCTCGCTCGGGGCCAGGAAGTACGTCTGGATCCCCGCCTCGACCATCTGGTCGAAGGTCATCTCCGAGAACCGGGCGTAGAGCCGGCGGGTGGCCTCCTGCAGCTCCTTCGTCAGGTGCTCCAGCGTGTCGGCGAGGTCCGCCGCGGAGTCCATCCCGACGGGGAGGAAACGGTCCTCGAGGGTGAACTTGCGCTTTGCCCCTTGGGCCAGTGCTTGTCCAGGCGCCGCCAGCAAGCCAATCGCGCCAAGCAAGAACGTCCGTCTGCCGAGCCCAACGAACAGCTCTGCGCCGGTGTCGTTGTCGCGGTCAGTGCTCATGGCCGTCCTCCTCTGCCTGGGGAGGGGCTACGTCAGGAACAAGCTTCTC
>JALRCL010000392.1 GCA_023268575.1 Patulibacter sp. | reverse complement strand
CCCGTCGACGAGGCGATCGGCGAGGCGCAGCAGCGGCGTCACGAGCGGGGCGGCGGCGTCGATCGTCGGCTCGAGCCGCGCGATCGTGCGACGGCCCGCGCGCAGCGTGCGCGTCGCATCGCCGACGAGCGCCGGAGCGCGGGCGAGGAGCCCGTCGACGTCGACCCGACGCGCGGCGACGGTCCGCAGCAGCCGTGCGGTCGAGGCGATGCCGGCGCGCAGGTCGCCCTCGTGCCGGTCGAGCGTCCCGGTGAGGGCGTCGGCGCTGCGCAGGAGCCGGTGGACCTCGTCCTCCCGCGCGGCGACGTCGCCCGCCAGGCCGGCCACCGCACCGAGCGCCGGGCCGGCCTCCCGCAGCGTGCGGTTCCATCCCGGGCCGGTGCCCCGCAGGTTCGCGTCGGCGCGGCGGACGGACCGCGCGAGGCGTCGGCGCGTGGGGGCGTCGAGCGCCGAGAGGACGTGGTCGAGGTCGACGAGC
Source organism: Patulibacter sp. (assembly GCA_023268575.1). Taxonomy (GTDB): domain Bacteria; phylum Actinomycetota; class Thermoleophilia; order Solirubrobacterales; family Solirubrobacteraceae; genus Patulibacter. The sequence continues at coordinate 5,372 of JALRCL010000392.1, read as the reverse complement.
CCGCGAACGTCGCTGGGGTCCAGCGCGCCGCCGTCGGGGATCGTCGCGCCGGGCCCGCGCGGGCCCGGCTCGAGCGCGACGGTCCGGTTGCTGCGCCCCGCCAGGCCGCCCGCGGTGATCGTCGCCCGGGTCCCGCGCGGCAGCGGCGCGACGTCGCGGTCGGCGATCCGCAGCTCGACCTCGGCCTGGCGGTCCCGCGCGAGGCGCACGTCGGTGACCCGGCCCACCGGCCGGCCGGCGATCGTGACGTCGTTGCCGCGCACGAGCTGCCCGGCGTCGGACGTGCGCAGCAGCACGCGGTAGTCGTGGCCACCGCCGACGACCAGCACGACGACGACCGTCGCGAGCACGACGAGCCCCGCCGGGACGAGGATCCGCCGCCACGGTCGCACGTCAGCCACCCACCGCGGAGGAACGGTCCCGCCCGAGGCACCGAATCGCCTGCGTCGTCTCGCGGGACGGGAACGGCACGATCAGCCACCCACCGGGGATCGGGGGTCGCCGCCCCAGAACAGCTGGGTCGTCAGGAGGCCGATCGCGTGGATCCCGACGATGTTCACGGCCATCGAGCGGGCGGTGGCGGCGCCGACGCCGACCGGCCCACCGCCGGCGTTATAGCCGAAGTAGCAGCCGACGAGGATCACGAAGACCGACATGAGCATCGCCTTGACCAGCGAGAACAGGAGGTCCAGCGGGGCCTGGAAGACCCAGAAGATCTCGAGGTAGGCCGCAGCGGAGACCCGGCCGAGCTGCAGGACCACGGCGATGAACGAGCCGGCGAAGCCGATCCCGAGCGCGACGAGGAAGACGAACGGCAGGACGACCATGAACCCGAGCAGCCGGGTCGCGGCGAGGTAGTTCACGGCGTCGAAGCCCATGACCTCGAGCGCGTCGATCTCGTCGGAGATCCGCATCGCGCCGAGCTCGGCGACGATCCCGGTCCCGACCTTCGCGGCCATCATGTAGCCGAAGGCGTACGGCGTGACCTCGCGCAGGTTGCAGACCGCGGTGAACGCGCCGGCGATCGACGGCGCGCCGATCGCCTGGGTGCCGTAGGCGCCCTGGATCCCGCACTGCAGGCCGAGCGCGAAGACGAGCAGCAGCACGACGGCGACGGAGCCGGAGATGAGGATCCCGGCCTGGCGCACCGCCTCGCCGGAGAACCGCAGGACCCGGCCGCTGAGCACGCGTCCGACGACGCCGCCGGAGAACGACAGGAGCTCGCCGAACTGCTCGACGGTGTCGCGCGGGCGGGCCATCACCGGACCGCGGAGAGCTCGGGGGCCACGGCGAGGACCGCCTGGGTGAAGGCGTAGTCCGTGAGCCCGATCGCGAGGAACGCGAGCACGACCGCCTCGTTCACCGCGCGCCCGACGCCGGCGGCGCCGCCTTGGGCGGTGAGGCCCTTGTAGCAGCAGACGATGGCGATGATCCCGCCGAAGATCGCCGACTTCGTGAAGGCGGCGAGGACCTCGAGCGTCGCGGCGTTGGCGAAGTACGTGCGGAGGAAGACCTCGGGCGAGGACCCGTTGACGACGGCGACGAGGATCCCCGCGAGCGACCCGAAGACGAGCGCGTAGACGTTGAAGATCACCGTGACGAGGATCAGCGCGAGGAACCGCGGCACGACGAGGTTCGTCACCGGGTCGACGCCGAGGACCGACAGCGCGTCGAGCTCCTCCCGGATCCTTCGTGCGCCGAGGTCGGCGCACATGGCGGTCCCCGCGACGCCGGCGACGACGATCGCGCAGACGAGCGGCGCGAACTCGCGGATGACGGTGATCGCGAACAGCCCGCCCATCCGGTCGATCGCGCCGACGAGGTTCAGGAAGCCCGCGGCCTGGATCCCGGCGGGGCCGTACGACATCGCGACGCTCGCCAGGACGAGCGGCATCCAGCCGACGCGCAGGGCGAAGGCGACCTGCGCGGCGAGCTCGGGCCCGAAGGCCAGCGGCGTGCGCACGATCGCGCGGCCGGTGCGCAGCGCCAGGACGCCCATCGCGCCGAGCGTCTCGGGCAGCCCGGCGAGGCCTGGTCGCGAGGCCGCGATCACGCCGATGCTCCTCCGCCGGGCGGCGTCCGGTGCGAGCTCCCCACGGGCACGAGACGGTGAGACACTACCAGTACGTTCGTCACATCTGGGGCGGAGGACGGCGCGCCCCGACGCATCCTCGCGCGCCGCTGGGACGCCGCCGACGTCACGGGCGACCGACCCCGCTCAGAGCCCGAGAGCCGCGCCGATGATCTCCCGCTGGACCTCGCTCGTCCCGCCGTAGATCGTCGAGACGACGGTGTCCCGGACGTGGCGCTCCATGTCGTGCTCCGTGGCGTAGCCGTACCCGCCCATCATCTGCATCCCGTCGAGGGCGACGGCCTTCGCCACCTCGGTGACCTTGAGCTTCACCATCGAGCTCTCCTTCGAGAGCATCGCCTGCGGGTCCGCGTCGACGCGGCGGGCGACGTCGTAGACGAGCAGCGCGCAGCACTCGAGCTCGGTGGCGTGGTCGGCGAGCCGGTGCTTCAGCACCTGGAAGCTGCCGATCGGCCGGCCGAACTGCTCGCGCTGCTTGACGTAGGCCAGCGCGTCGTCGAACGCGCGGCGCGCCCGGCCGAGCATGAGGGCGGCGAGGATCAGGCGCTCGGTGTTCAGCCCCGCCATGAGCTGCCGCCAGGCGCCGCCGACCTCGCCGACGACCGCCTCCTCCGGCAGCAGCGCGTCGGTGAAGTAGACGTCGGCCTGCTCGCGCCCACCCATCGTCTCGATCGCACGGATCTCGACGCCCGGGGTCCCGGCCGGGACGTGGAGCATCGTCAGGCCGTCGTGCTTGCGCCCGGTCGCGTCGCTCCGCGCGACGAGCAGCGTGTGCGCTGCCCACGGACCGTTGGAGATCCACGTCTTCTGCCCGTTCACGCGCCAGCCGCCGTCGACGCGCTCGGCGCGGCAGGTCAGCGCGGCGACGTCCGAGCCGGCGCCCGGCTCCGACATCGCGATCGCGGCGGAGCTCCCGGCGACGATGTCGCCGATCACCGCCCGGCGCTGCTCGGGCGAGCCGAACCGCTCGATCGCCGCCCCGACGATCCACGTCGGCCCGATGCCGCCGATCGGCAGCAGGCCGTAGGCGACCTCCTCGAGGAACAGGCAGGTGTCGACGGCACCGCCACCCATGCCGCCGTGCTCCTCGGCGAACGGGATCCCGAGCCAGCCGAGCTCGCCGATGCGGCGGCTCAGGGCCTCGTTGTGCGGGACGGCGTTGCGCTCGGTGAGCGCATCTCGCTGCTCGCGCGTGCCGGCCTCGCGGGCGCAGAGGTCGCGGACGGCGGCGACGAGCGCCTCCTGCTCGTCGGTGAGGGCGAGGGGCATGTCTCGGGCTCCGGGGTCGCGTCGGGACCCGCCGACGACCGGCGGGAGGGCTGACGGTACAGGAATCGTCTATCTGTATCTCGACCCGCGTGATCGCGCCGCACGACGCGCGCCGCGCGGCCGACGTCCGAGCAGCCGCGCCGCAGGACGGTCCCCGGCCGCCGCGGCGTGGCTGCGCGGTCAGTGCACGAGCGAGGTGATGAGCAGGACCTGCAGCTCGCCGACGAGGAAGCCGAGCAGCGCGCCGACGGCGACGACGACCTTCTCGTCGTCCTTGAACGCCGGCCGCAGGAGGCCCTCGTAGTCGTCGTCGGAGAGCAGCGCCATCCGCTCGGCGATGAGCCCCTCGACGTCGACGTGCTCCTGCGCGTAGGCGTCCAGCAGCTGCGCGTGCTCGGGCATCCGTGCGACGACCGCGTCGGCGACCCGCTGCTTCAGCGCGCCGTAGCGCTGGTCGCCGACGGTCAGGCGCAACACCGGCCGCGCGAGCCCGGCCTGCTGGTCGATGACCTGCTCGACCTCGCGCGTCACGAGCGCGTAGAGCTTGTCGGCCGTCGGCGAGTTCAGCACGCCGTTGATCACCGCGCGCGGCGTGAGGATCTCGCCCGCGACGATCCGCGCGTAGTCGCGCGAGACCTGCTCGCGCTGGGCGTGGACCTGACCCTGCCAGACGAAGAAGCCCAGGTAGCGCTTGGGCTTCTGCGGCGAGAAGATCATCTGCAGGGCGAGGTAGTCCGTCAGGCCGCCGGAGAGCAGCCCGAACGCCGGCAGCACCCAGTGGTTGTCGGTCAGGCCGTAGACGGTGGCCTGGAGGCAGCCGATGAGGAAGCCGAAGACGAGCCCGGCGCGGATCATGAGGGTGATCGCACCGTGGCCGAGCTCCCGGAAGAGCTCGTTCAGGAGCGGCTTGTCCCGAACGAGCGCCTCGACGACGAGCGTCTTGAGGTCCAGGACGCGGTCGGCGTCCTCGCGCAGGTCGACCATCATCCGCTTCAGCGCGGCGGGTGCGACGCCGTGAGCGCGGGTCAGCGTCGCCTGGCGCACCGCGTGGGGCAGGGCGTCCCACGCGCCGGGGCGGTAGGACTCGACGACCTCGCGGACGATCTCGTCGACGGCCTCGTCCAGCGGGCCCTCGAGCTGCCGGACGAGGTCGTCGGCGTCGACCTGGTCGATGAGGTCGCGCGCGGTGAAGATCTTCCCGACGAGCGTCTCCGTGGCGATCGCCGCCATCTTCGACGCGCGCCGCGGGACCTGTCCCTGCCAGCCGAGCCAGGGGTCCTTCAGCCCGCGGAACTCGAGCGGGCGGAACATCATCTCCCGCGCGACGAGCTTCGTCCCCCAGCCGACGAGCGCGCCCATCAGCGGCAGCGCGACGTAGACCCAGAGCGGATGGTCGAAGACCGCCAGCGGCAGGGCGGTCATCGACCGGCCTGCCAGATCTCGCGCCCGAGCGGGGAGATCGCGAGCGTGCGCCGGTAGATCTTCGCCGGCCGGCGCCCCGCAGCCCGACGGCGGGCCTCCTGCACCGGCGCCTCGGTGAGGAGCACGGGGTAGTCGTCCTTCAGCGCGAGGTCCTCGGGACCCTCGACGACGAGGTCCATGTTCCGCAGCCGCGTGACGTAGAGCGGCACGCGGTCGACGAGCGCGACCCCGGCGGCGCGGCCGACCGACGACGCGTTCTCCAGCACGATCCGGCCGCTCGGCTCGGCGACGTGCAGGAGCGCGAACCGGCGACCGCCCGCGAGCGCGGAGAGGATCCGCGCCTCGTCGGGGACGAGCGCCCGCACGATCGCGGCGTGCAGCTGGTCCCGGCTCTCCGCGGTCGAGTCGTTGACGGCGTGCTCGAGCAGCTCGTCGAGGCGGGCGCGGACGGCCTCGTCCGCCGCCATCGGCGGGGGCGCCGCGGGCCGCGGAGGGGCCGGCTCGGTCGCGGCGGCGGACGCGGCCTCGGCGCGGCGCTCGGGCGCGGTGGCGGTCGGCGCCGGCAGCGCGATCTGGTCGAGCCGCCGGC
>JALRCL010000420.1 GCA_023268575.1 Patulibacter sp. | reverse complement strand
GACTCCGTTGGGGTCATGACCCTGAAAATGCCAAGTCGGCGCCGACTTTCTCGCCTGCGACCGGGCATCATGCGGCCCGGGTGCTGCCTCGCGCGCCGCGAAGGCCGGTATCCCTGCCCGCTAACATGTCCAGGCGCCTGCGCGTCTCCTCGAGCCTGCCGTGGAGCGCCGCGAGGCTCGTTCCCGTGAGCGCGACCGCGTCCCCATGCAGGTCGTCGCGCCGCAGGTGGAGGGATGTCCCGACGAGCCGAAGCCCGTCGGCCGCGATCCTCACCTCCCCGATCAGACGGGCGAGAAGCGCGAGATCCTCGTCGGTCGTCGGTCCTTCGGTCCCGAATTCGAGCGTCGCGTCGTCCATTGGTCGCTCCCGCCTCGTGGATGCCCGAAGCCTGCGACGCCGTGGGCGCTCCCGGAACACGACCCGATGTCGCAGGGCGTGGTGCCCAGGTTCCCGCGGGTATCTCCAGAGTGGGCTCTTCTTTGCCGGCTGCGTCGATTCGCCGCCGGTAACCTTCGAGCGTTGGAATGCGCGGCCAGGGGCCGCCCGTCACATCACCGAGCCTTGAGGCGGCCCTGCACGTGGCCATCCCCGGCGAGCGAGGCGATGGGGTGGCGCGGATGGCGGGCCGATCAACGGCGCCGGAGGGAACGGTGCCTCGGGGGATGCCGATGGAATTCGACTACGACATGATCGTGATCGGGTCGGGGCCTTCCGGCCAGCGTGCCGCGATCCAGGCCGCCAAGATCGGGCGGCGCGCCGCCGTGATCGAGCGCTCGCGCGCCGTCGGCGGCGTGTGCGTGAACACGGGGACGATCCCGTCCAAGACCTTCCGCGAGGCCGTGCTCCACCTCTCGGGGTTCCGGGAGCGCGGGATCTACGGCTCGTCCTACCGGGTGAAGAACGACATCTCGATCGACGACCTGCTCTACCGCGTGCACCAGGTCGTGCGCTCGGAGATAGACGTGATCCGCAACCAGATGTCGCGGAATCGCGTCGAACTCGTCGAATCCACCGCGCGCTTCGTCGACCCGCACACGATCGAGCTGCAATCCGCCGCCGGGCATGGGCGCCGCCAGGTCAGCGCGGCGAAGATCGTCGTCGCATGCGGTACTGAAGCCGCGCGGGACGGCCACATTCCCTTCGACGGCCAGCATGTCTTCACGAGCGACGACGTTCTCGGGCTGGAGCGACTGCCCCGGTCGCTCATCGTGGTCGGCGCGGGCGTGATCGGCGTCGAGTACGCGACGATGTTCGCCGCACTCGGCGTGCGGGTCACCATCGTCGACAAGCGGCCGACGCTGCTGCCCTTCCTCGACCACGAGATCTCGGCCGCGCTCACCTACGTGATCCAGCAGAGCAACGTGACCATGCGCCTCGGCGAGGAGGTGTCGGGCATCGACCTCCGGCAGGGCGCGTCCAAGCCCGTCGAGGTCCGGCTGCGGAGCGGCAAGGTCCTGCACGCCGAGGCTGCCCTCTACTCGATCGGCCGCGTCGGGGCGACGGCGCGGCTCGACCTCGACAAGGCAGGCGTGCTCGCCGACGAGAGGGGCCGCATATCGGTGAACGCGCATTTCCAGAGCAATGTCGGGCACGTCTACGCGGTGGGAGACGTGATCGGGTTTCCGTCGCTCGCCTCGACGTCCTACGAGCAGGGAAGGTCGGCGGCCCGCCACGCATTCGGGCTGCGCGCCGACCAGGAGGCCGGCATCGGGCTGTTTCCCTACGGCATCTATACCGTGCCGGAAATATCGACGATCGGATGGAACGAGGACGAGCTGACGGCAGCCGGCATTCCCTACGAGATCGGCAAGGCCAACTACCGGGAGATCTCGCGCGGGCAGATCATCGGCGACCGGACGGGCATGTTGAAGATCGTCTTCAGCCCGGATTCCCGGAAACTCCTGGGGGTCCACATCATGGGCGAGGGAGCGAGCGAACTGATCCATATCGGCCAGACCCTGATGGCCCATGGCGGCTGCATCGACTACTTCGCCGACGCGGTGTTCAACTTCCCGACCCTGGCCGAGTGCTACAAGACCGCGGCGCTCGACGGCCTGAACCGCCTGTCGTCCTGAGCCACATGCACAGGCCGAGCGACCGTTCCGGCGTGCCCGACCGGGCCCTGCCGGAGGCCGAGG
>JALRCL010000240.1 GCA_023268575.1 Patulibacter sp. | reverse complement strand
CCGAGCTGACGATCGGCAGCCACCTGCTCGCCGGGCGCGTCCGCGGCGGGGCGTGGTCGCCGGACCAGACGGCGGTGCTCCGCGGCGCCGGGCGCGTGGCCGCGGCGACGTACCTCGTGGCGCGCGGCGTGGCGGGTGCCGAGCACCATCCCGCGGTGGCCGAGGCGCTGCGCTCGATCGGACACCGCGACCCGGTGACCGGCCTGGGCAACCGCACCGGCCTGCGCGAGCACCTCGACCGCGTGCTCTCCGAGGGCAGCGGCCAGGTGGCCGTCGCGTTCGTCGACCTCGAGCGCTTCAAGCGGATCAACGACACGCTCGGGCACCTCCTCGGCGACCTCCTGCTGGAGCGCGTCGCCGAGCAGCTGACCGCCGCGATCACGACGGCGGGCGCGCCCGAGGGCACCACCGCGTTCCGCTTCAACAGCGCGGACTTCGTCGTCGTCATCCCCGGCGGGGGCGAGCAGGCGGCGGAGGACCTCCTCGGCGTGATCGCCGCCGCGATGGTCGAGCCCGTCGACGTCAACGGGCACCGGGTGTCGCTGCAGTCGCGGGGCGGGATCGCGGTCGGCCCGCGCGACGGCAGCAGCGCGGACCAGCTCATCGGCGCGGCCGACCTGGCGATGCTCGCCGCGAAGGGGCGGGGCACCAGCCGGGAGGTCTTCACCCCCGAGCTCGCCGAGCGGGCGCGCATGCGCCTGGCGATCGAGGAGCGGTTGCCGCGGGCGCTCGAGGACGGCGGCCTGAACGTCGTCTACCAGCCGTTGCTGCGGCTCGCCGATCGCTCGCTCTTCGGCGTCGAGACGCTCGCGCGCTGGAAGGACCGGGAGCTCGGGACGGTGAGCCCCGGCGAGTTCGTGCCGATCGCCTCGGCGACCGGCTCGATCGTGGCGCTCGGGCGGGTCGTGCTCGACCTCACGCTGCGCCAGGCGCTCGTCTGGCGGCGGGCCGGGTCGCTCGCTCCCGCCGCGGTGAACGTCAGCGCGGAGGAGCTGCGCACCGAGGACTACGCCGACGTCGTGCTCAACGCGCTGCGGGCCTACGGGCTGCCGGCCGGCGCGCTGGAGGTCGAGATCTCCGAGGCGACGATGATCGACCACGACGAAGCGGCGATCCACACGCTGCGCCGGCTCGAGGCTGCCGGCGTCCGGCTCGCCCTCGACGACTTCGGCGCGCGCTTCTCGAGCCTCGCGCACCTGCGCAACGTCCGCCTGCACCACATCAAGCTCGACCGCGACCTCGTCGAGCGCGTCGACAGCTCGGCGACCGACCGCGCGATCGTCAAGGCGGTCGTCGACGTCGCCCGCGCGCTGCAGGCGGACGTCACCGGCGAGGGCATCGAGCGCGAGGCGACGATCGACGCGCTGCTCGAGCTCGGCGTCGACGTCGGCCAAGGCCACGCGCTCGCGCGGCCCGGCAGCCCGGATCAGGTCCTGGCGCTCGTGGCCCGGCCCGCCGCCGACTGACTCTCCTATGTCAAGGCTTGGGCGTTGGCCCAGGCCGTGATCCGGCGGTAGACGACGTTTGAGAGGTGTCGCTTGAGGGCCCTGCGCGCTTCGCGTGGGGTCTTCCCGTCGGCGGTTCGTCGTTCGATGTACGCGCGGGCGTCGGGGTGGCATCGGGCCTGCACCAAGGCGATGGTATGCAGGGCAGTGTTGAGTTGGCGGTTACCGGCGCGGTTGAGGCGGTGGCGGCCGTTG
>JALRCL010000232.1 GCA_023268575.1 Patulibacter sp. | reverse complement strand
CCCCGCCCTCCTTCGCCGCGACGGTGATGTGGCGCGCGAGCTTCGTGAAGAGCTTGCCGCGCCGCGCGTCGACGATCGCCTTCTTGTGCTTGATCCCCGCCCACTTGGAGTGCCCGGCCATGCCCTCCAGCGTACCGCCGGGGGGCGCGCCGGCGTTCCGTCCGCGGGCCGCGGACGCGCCCGGTCAGCGTGCGGCGTCCGCCAGGAGCCGCTCGTAGAGCGCCAGCCACCGTGCCGCGTGGGCGCGCACGCCGAGGTGGGCCACCGCCGCCCGGCAGCGCTCCCGCACGCCGTCGCCGCCCGTGAGGGTCAGCGCCGCGGACAGGGCCTCCGCCAGCGCCGCGGGCGTCGGCGCGGCGGCGATCCGCCCGACCCGCTCGTCCGTGATGACCTCGGCCGGTCCCTCGCCGGCGCAGGCGACCGCCGGCGTGCCGCACGCGAGGCTCTCGGCCACGACGAGCCCGAACGCCTCGTCCTGCGACGGCAGCGCGGTCACCCAGGCGCGGCCGTAGGCCTCGCGCAGCGCGGCGTGGTCGTCGAGGTCCGCCGTCGTGACGCCGGGCAGCGCGTCCAGCGCGCGCCGCGAGGCCGGATCCCGCGGTGCCTGCACGAGCAGCCGCACCGCCGGATCGCGGTCGCGTAGCCGCGCGAACGCGTCGAGCAGGAGCGGCAGGCGCTTGGCGTCGCTCTCGGGGGCCGAGGCGAAGAGGATCGTCGGGGTCTCGTGGCGGACGTCCCGCGCCGGCGGGGCGAACGCGTCGAGGTCGACCGGCGGCGCCAGCACGAGCGAGTCGACGCCGAGCTCGGACCGGACCCGGTCGCGGGCGAAGGCGCTGAGCGTCGTGACCGCGTCCGCGCGCCGCGCGACCGCCACGAGGCCCGTCGTGCGGCCGCGGCGCTCGCGCGCCCACCGGCGGTCGGGCGGGCCCATGTTCGAGACCACGAGCGGCACGGCGCGGCCGCGCAGCCGGTGGGCGCGCCGTGCGAGCGCCGCCGCCACGGCGTCCGTCGGGTAGAGCGCGTGCAGCACGTCGCCGGGGTCGCGCAGGAGCTCCGCGACCGCCCCCGGCAGATGCGCGGCGTGCTCGTCGCACCGCCCCCGGGCGATCGCGGCCCGGAGCGCCGGGGGCCGAGGCAGCCGCACGACCTCGAGCCCGTCCTCCTCGGCGACGGCGCGACGGGCGCCGGGGTGGCCGGTGAGGAGCCGCGGCCGGTGCCCGGCGTCGCGCAGGCCGTCGGCGAGCAGCCGGATCACGCGCTCGGTGCCGCGACGGACCTCCGGCCAGTAGGCCGGTGCCAGCAGCGTCGGGCGCAGGACCGGCGCGCTCATCGCCGTGCCTCGGCGCCGACGGGCGCACCGCGGCCACCGGCGAGGGGGCCGCCGGTCCGCGGCGCGGCGCCGGCGGCCCGTGCCATCAGCGCCCGAGCGCGTCGGGGTGGGCGCGGTACCAGTCCAGCGTGCGCCGCAGGCCGTCCTCCAGGCCGACGCGCGGCGCCCAGCCGGTGCGGGTGCGGAGCTTCGTCGAGTCGAGGTACTGGCGCGAGATCTCGCCCTCCGGCACCCCCGCGCCGCGGACGTCGGGCTCGAGCGCCACGCCGCTGGCGGCGATCATCGCCGCGATGACGTCGAGCACCCGGTAGGGCCGGTCGCCGCCGGCGTTGAAGGCCTCGCCCCGGACGGCGTCCGGGCCGGGGTCCTCGCCCGGGGTCGCGTGCTCGTCGGCGTCGAGGGCGTCCACGATCGCCAGGTACGCGGCCACCGCATCCTCGACGTAGAGGAAGTCGCGCTCGGGCGAGCCGTCGGAGCGGATCACCGGCGCGCGACCGTGCAGGACCGCGGAGACGGCCTCCGGGATGAGCCGCGAGGGGTTGAGGTCCCCGCCGCCGTAGATGTTCGCCAGCCGGGTAACGGCGACCGGCACGCCGTAGGTGTGCCAGTACGAGCGGGCGATGAGGTCGGTCGCGGCCTTCGAGACGTCGTAGGGGTATCGCGGCTGCAGCGCGAGGTCCTCGCGGTAGGGCAGCTCGGCGTGGTTGCCGTAGGCCTTGTCGGACGCCGCCACGACGACGCGGCGCACGCCCTGCAGCCGGCAGGCCTCCATGAGCAGCCACGTCCCGCGGACGTTGGCCTCGAACGTCGAGAGGGGCGAGCGGTTCGCCGTGCCGACGATCGTCTGCGCGGCGAGGTGGAACACCGTGTCGCACTCGTGCTCGCCGATCGCCCGCTCGAGCAGGCCCCGATCGGTGAGGTCGCCCTGGACGACGACGCAGCGCTGCTCGAGGTCCTCGACGCTCAGCAGCGACGCCCGGACCTGGTCGCGGCGCAGGACGACGACCTGGGCGGCGTCGCGCTCCAGCAGCGCCTTCACGAGCCAGCCACCGAGCATCCCGTAGGCGCCGGTGACCAGCACCGACCGGCCGGCGATCGCGCTCCCGTGCTCCGTCATCGGCGCGGATCCTGCCACGTCTCCCGGCCGCCGGCCGAGACCCCGCCGCCGCCCCAGGTGCGCTCTCGGGGCCCCGGTCCCCGGGGCTCGAGCGACGCGCCTGCCCGCTCAGCGCCCGGTGAGCCGGCGGGCGATCCGCCGGGCGCGACCAGCGTCGCCGGGCGGGCGGCGCTGCGGCACCGGCACGCCGGCGACGGCGGCGGCGTCGCGCAGCACGCCGTCGAGCCAGGCGTCGAAGGTCTCCGCCGCGACGTGGACCTGCTCGCGCACCGGCAGCGCGCCCTCCCACCACCAGGCGAGGACGCGCTGGGGTCCGGGGACGCCGTCCAGCGCGCCGCTCGGGAGGTGCCGGCCGGACTCGCTCAGGAGGTGCGGCTTGTGCGTCAGCACGAGCCCCGGGCCGTCCGGGGCGTCCTCGCGCTCGCTGATCCAGCGATGGTGCGACCAACCGACCCAGTCGCCCTGGACGCCGTAGGTGAGCTCCTCGACGGGCGCGGGCACCTCGACGTACCCCGCGCGCGCCACCCGCGACAGCTCGCGGGCCACGAAGACCGGGTCCCGGACGTCCTCGAGCGTGTGCGAGCAGAGCGCGATGTCGAAGGCGCCGTCCGCGAACGGCCACGGATCCGGGCCGCAGATGTCGGCCTGCGCCCAGCTCGCGGCGTCGAAGCGCTCCTCCTCCGGCCGGGCGGGTCCGTAGAGGCCGCGCGTCTCGTAGGGCAGCAGGTCGATGACCGCGTCGGCGCGCGCGACCGGCGCCGCCCAGCCGCCGACGTCGAGGACCCGCGCGTCGGCCGGCAGCTCCGCGAGCCGCTGCAGCGCCTCGGCCCTCACGGGCGCGGCGCGCCCGTCGCGGGGCGGTCGACGGCGGCGAGGGCGGGCACGGCCGGACCGGACCACGGCGCCTCGCCGGACTCCCACAGCTCGTTGAGCCGGCGGGCGTCCTTGTACGTGTCCATGCAGGCCCAGAAGCCCTCGTGCCGGTAGCCGTGGAGCGTCCCGGCGGCCGAGAGCCGCTCGAGCGGCTCGCGCTCCAGGACCGCGTCGGGCGTGAGGACGTCCAGCAGCGCCGGCTCGGCGCGCATGAACCCGCCGTTGATCCAGTGCGAGGAGCGCGGCTTCTCGCGGAAGCCGCTGATCCGCCCGTCGTCCTCGAGGTCGACCACGCCGAACTGCAGCTCCGGCCGCACGACGGTGACCGTGGCGGTCGCCCCGGCGGCGGCGTGGTCGGCCTCCAGCGCCCCCAGGTCGACGTCCGCCACGCCATCGGCGTAGGTGAGGTGGAACGGCTCGCCGTCCAGCGCGTCGCGCAGCGCGAGCACCCGCCCACCGGTCTCGGTGTCCAGGCCCGTGTCGTGGCAGCGGACCTCGACCCCGGCGGGCCACGCGATCGCCGCGACCGCCTGCCCCAGGAGGTCCGCCTTGTAGCCGGCGGCGAGGTGGAAGCGCCGCTGCCCCTGCGCGGCGTAGATCGCCACGACGTGCTCGACGATCGGCCGGCCGCCGACCTCCACGAGCGGCTTGGGCAGCGTCTGGCCCGCCCCCAGGCGCGTGCCGCGGCCGCCGCAGAGGATCACGACGGGCAGCTCGGACGCGGGGCTCGGCACGGGCACGAGGCCGAGTCTACGAGCGGTCGCCTCGTGGGGCCCGTGCCCCACCACCCGTCCCGGCGCGGAGGACGGTCCCTAGACTGCCCGCCGATGGACGCCCGGACCGCCGCCGACTCCCGCCGCTGGTACCACGCCCTGGAGCTCGCGCCCGGGGTCGTCACCGACGGGTGGTTCGACCTGCGCGGCGACATCCACCACTACGGCATCCCCGAGGACCTGACCGGCAAGCGTTGCCTGGACATCGGCACCTGGGACGGATTCTGGGCGTTCGAGCTCGAGCGGCGGGGCGCGGAGGTCGTCGCCTTGGACCTCGACGACGAGCGCGAGCTCGACTGGCCGCCGCGCCGGCGCCCGGCCGAGCACGAGATGACCCAGGAGCCGCGCGGCGCCGGGTTCCAGATCGCCAAGGAGCTCCGCGGCTCGTCGGTCGAGCGCGTGGTGCGGTCGATCTACCACGCCACGCCGGAGGAGCTGGGCACCTTCGACCTCGTCTTCTGCGGCTCGGTGCTCATCCACCTCCGCGACCAGCTGCTCGCGCTCGAGCGGATCCGCAACCTCGTGAAGCCCGGTGGGACGTTCATCTCCGCCGAGGAGTACGACAAGCGCGGGCGCTTCCTGCCGTGGCAGTCGGCGCGCTACCTCGCCGACCGCGACTCCGCCGTCGTCTTCTGGATGCCGACGCTGAAGACGTGGAAGGCGATGCACTGGACCGCGGGCTTCGACGCGACCACCGTGCCGGCCCGCTTCACGATGTACGCCGGCAAGGGCAAGGAGCGCTTCGGCGTGCCCCACGCGGTCATCCACTCGACCGTCCAGAGCTAGCCTGGCCCCTGCGCCGGCGGTCCCGACGACCGCCGTCCGCCCACGGGCGCGCCCCGGCCGCGCGCTCGCCCCGCGATGACCGCCGAGCGCCCGCCCTCCCCTCCTCGCACGCTGCGCACCGCGATGACGCGGGGCGTCGCGTGGAACGCCGCGTTCCAGGCGTTCGCCACCGTCGTGCAGATGGCGCGCGGCGTGCTCATCGCCGCGCTCGTCTCGCCGGAGGAGTACGGCCTGTGGGGCGGCGTCCTGGCCGTCATCGGCGCGGCCGGCGTGCTGAAGCAGATCGGGATCGTGGAGGCGTACCTCGCCGACGACGACCCCGACGAGCACCGCTCCTTCCGCGCCGCGTTCACGCTCGAGCTCGGGGTGAACGCGCTCCTGACGGTCGCGATCGTCGTCGCCGCCCCGCTGATGGCGATCGTCTACGGCGACGTCGAGATGCTGTGGCTGCTGCTCTCCACGACCCTCATGGCGCCGGCGATCGTCCTGCAGTCCGGGATGTGGCCGCTGATGAAGGCGCTGCAGTTCGGGCGCCTCCGGCTGCTGCAGACGATCGAGCCGCTGCTCGGCACCGCCGTGATGGTCGCCCTGGCGATCGCGGGGCTCGGGGCCTGGTCGCTCGTCATCGGCGGCGCCGTCGGGGCGTGGGCCACGGCGCTGCTGGCGGTCCGGGTCTGCCCCTCGCCGCTGCGCCCGACCCGCGACGTCGCGCACCTGCGCACCCGGCTGCGGATCTCCGCCCCGGTCGCGGTGGCGACGGGCTCGGCGGCCGCCGTGCTGCTCGGCTCGATCGTCGCGGCCGAGCTGCTCGTCGGGACGGCGGCGGTCGGCGCGATCACGCTCGCCTCGACGATCGCGATCGCCGCCCAGCGCCTCGACAGCGCGGTCGGCGACGCGGTCCTGCCCGCGATCAGCCGCCGGCGCGACGACATCCCGCTCCTGCGCGAGGCGTTCGGGAAGGCGAACCGGCTGTCGCTGCTCTGGGCGGGACCGGTCGGCGCCGTCTGCGCGCTGTTCCCGGAGTGGCTCGTGCACACGGTCCTCGGCGAGCGCTGGGCGCCGATGATCCCGGTGCTGCGGTGGTTCGGGATCGCGATCGTCCTCGGTCACGTGGGCGTGAACCTCTGGCAGTTCCTCCTCGTCCGGGGACGTGCGCGAGCGCTCATCGGACTCTCGCTCGTCCAGGTCGGCTCGTTCGTGTGCTTCATCGTCCCGCTGCTCGCCTGGCGCGGGGTCGACGGCTACGGGGAGGCGCTCGCGCTCGCGGCGGCCGCGGCGCTCGTCGCGCGCGCCTGGATCGCGCGGACGCTGTTCCCC
>JALRCL010000174.1 GCA_023268575.1 Patulibacter sp. | reverse complement strand
CCCGACGAGCGACGACCGGCGGCCGGCCGGCGGCTCGGCGAGGCGGTTGATGCCGACGTCGATCACGGTGGCGCCGGGCTTGATCCAGCGCCCGCGGACCATCTCGGCCCGACCGACCGCGGCGATCAGGACGTCGGCGCGGGCGGCGACCGCTTCCAGGTCGCGCGTGCGGGAGTGGGCGATGGTGACGGTCGCGTTGCGCTGCAGCAGCAGCTGCGCCATCGGCTTGCCGAAGAGGTTCGAGCGGCCGATGACGACCGCCTCGGCGCCCGAGAGCTCGGCGCCCGCGTGGTCCAGCAGACGGATCACGCCGGCCGGAGTGCACGGGCGCAGCCCGGGCAGGCCCAGCGCGAGGCGCCCCGCGGACCCGACGGTCAGGCCGTCGACGTCCTTCTCGGGGGCGATGAGGTTCGTCATCTCGACCCCGTCGAGGTGCCCCGGCAGCGGCAGCTGACAGAGGATCCCGCTCACGCGCTCGTCCGCGTTGAGCTGCTCGATCAGCGCCACGAGCTCCTCGCGCGTCGCGTCGCCGGCCAACCGGTGGTCGAAGCCCTGGATGCCGACCTCGGCGCAGGCCTTCTGCTTGCCGCCGACGTAGACGGCGCTCGCCGCGTCGTCGCCGACGAGGATCGTCGCCAGGCCCGGGGCGCGCCCGTGGCGCTCCACGAACGTCGCCACCCCGGTCGCGACCTCGGCGCGCACCTCGGAGGCGACCTGCTTGCCGTCGATGATCGTGGCGGACATCGCGGCGGAGGCTAGTCGAGTCCGGACGGGGCCGTCCGCGCGGGACGTCGCCGGTCCCGACGGTCAGGCGGCGCCGGGCACCGGGACGTCGACGCCCGTCGCCGCGGCGACGCGGCGCCAGAGCTCGGCACGATCCTCCGGCGCCTCGCGGGTCCGCGGCAGCAGGTGCGTCGGCCGTGGCCGGCGGTCGTGCCAGAACCGGCCGGTGCTGCGCGTCGGCTCCTCGGCGGCCGCGAGCCAGACGAGCGTGTCGGCGCCCTCCTCCGGGCTGCGGAGGATCCGCCGCGTCGCCTTGCGGAACCCGGGCAGGGCGTCCGCGACGCCCGGGGTGTCGGCCCAGCCCGGGTGCAGCGCGTGGCAGACGACGCCCGCCGGGCGCAGGCGCGCCGCCCAGAGCTCGTTCAGCACGACCTGCGCGCGCTTGTCCCGCGCGTAGACGGCGGCCGGCTTGTACGGCTCGCGCGCGTGCTGGAGGTCGGCGACGTCCAGCGCCTGCCCGTACATGCCCCCGGAGCTCATCGTCAGCAGCCGCCCGGGTGCCTCGTCCGCGAGGTGGTCGGCGAGCAGCGCGGTGAGGAGGAACGGCCCGGCGACGTTCGTCGCGAACGCGAGCTCGAGCCCCTCGTCGGTCTCCTCGCGCGCCGAGGGCATCACCCCGGCGTTGTGCAGCAGCGCGTCGAGCGGCCCGGCCTCGCGCAGGGCGGCGGCGGCCTCGCGGACCGACGCCAGCGAGGACACGTCGCAGTCGACGACGTCGATCGCGGCTCCGGGCACCGCGTCGACGATCGAGCGCCGCGTGGCGCCGGCGCGCTCCGGCGAGCGGGCGAGCAGCACGACGCGCGCCCCCAGCGCGGCGAGATCGCGCGCCGCGGCCGCGCCGATGCCGGAGGTCGGACCGGTGATGGCCACCGTCCGGCCGTCGATCCGCGGAGGATCGGCCGGCCAGCCGGGCAGGCGCCGGCGGACCGCGAGGCCCAGGCGCGAGTACCCGGGGGCGATCGTGCGGTCCAGGACGGTGTCGGCGACCGACGCGAGGAGGTTCATCCCCCGGCCCGTACCCGCCGCGGGGCGCTCCGACTCCGAACCCGTGGACGACGCCGGGCCCGCGACGCGGCACGGTCGCCGTCGGGGCGACCGCCGGTGACCGTGACGCTCAGACGGCCTCGAGCCGCGCGAACCCCGCGATGAGCCGACGCTCGCCGTGGTCGTCGAAGTGGACGACGATCACCTCGTCGTCGGCGGCCACGACGTCGCCCTCGCCGAACTTGCCGTGCCGCACGCGCGCGCCGACCGAGAACGTCGGGGCCGGCTCGGCGTCCGCCGCAGCGGCCCGCCCGGCGCTGCCGATCTCGCTACCGCGGCGCAGGCCGAGATCCGCGAGCGACCGGCCGCCTCCGGTGCCTCGTCCCCGCGCGACCGACCCGATGCCCCCGGACCGTGCGCCGGGCGCGTCGCGCTCGAACCGCGGCCGGGGCGTCGGCTGGACCGCCCCCGAGAGCGCCTCCGGCGAGTGCTCGTCGAGCGACTCGAGCGGCAGCTCGCGCAGGAACCGGCTGGGCACCTGCGGCTGCGGCGGGCCGTAGAGCGCGCGACGGCGGGCCCACGTCAGCGCGAGGTGCTTGCGGGCACGGGTCAGGCCGACGTAGCAGAGGCGCCGCTCCTCCTCGAGCTCGCCGGCGTCGATCGCGCGGCTGTGCGGGAAGATCCCGTCCTCGCAGCCGACGAGGAAGACCGCGTCGTACTCGAGGCCCTTCGCGTTGTGCAGCGTCATGAGCGTGACGCGGCCCGTCCCGGTCTCCTCGGCCTGGTCGGCATCCGAGAGCAGCGCCGTGGACTGGAGGAAGCGGTCCAGCGGGCGCAGCGTCGTGCGCTCCTCGTCGGGGTACGCCCCGGCGTCCTCGGCATCGAACTCCTGTGCGAAGGCGTGCAGCTGGTCGAGGTTCTCCAGGCGGCCCTCGTCGAGCGGGTCGCTCGAGGCCTCGAGCTCCGCACGGTAGCCGGTGACCTTCAGGATCGACTCGAGGAGCTCGGCGACCGTCGCGCCGGCGTCCATCGTCGCGCGCAGCTCCGCGACCTGCTCGGCGAAGCGGCCGACGGACCGCACCGCCGCGGTCTTCAGGCCCGCCGCGGCCGGCTCGTCGATCACCTGCAGGGGGGTGACGCCGAGAGCCTCGGCGTGCGCGAGCAGCCGCCCGACCGTCGTGTCGCCGATCCCGCGCCGGGGGCGGTTGACGATCCGTGCGAACGCCACGGTGTTGGCCGGGTTCAGCAGCCACTGCAGGTAGGCGAGCGCATCCTTCACCTCGGCACGGTCGAAGAACCGGACGCCGCCGATCACCTGGTAGGCGAGATCGGCCTGGGTGAGCGCCGTCTCGACGAGCCGCGAGAGCCCGTTGGTGCGGTAGAGGACCGCCATCTCGCCCAGCGGCACGCCCTCCCCGGCGAGCCGCTCGATCTCGCCGACGACCCACCGCGACTCGACGTGGTCGTCGGGCAGCGCGCGCACGCGCACCGGATCGCCCGTGCCCTGGTCGGTCCAGAGGTGCTTGGGCCGCTGGTCGCGGTTGTTGGCGATCACCGCGTTGGCGGTGTCGAGGATCCGCTGCGTCGAGCGGTAGTTCTGCTCGAGCCGGATGACCTCCGCGTCCGGGAAGTCCTGCTCGAAGTCGAGGATGTTGCGGATGTCCGCCGAGCGGAACCCGTAGATCGACTGCGCGTCGTCGCCGACGACCATGAGGTTGCGGTGACCGGGCTCCTGGCCCGCCAGCGGCCCGAACCCGTCCGGGTCCGCGCCCTGCCCCTCACCGCCGGCGTCGCGCGGCGCCAGGTGCATCGGGTCGTCCATGCAGAGGAGCTGCAGGAGCCGGTACTGCGCCGGGTTCGTGTCCTGGTACTCGTCGACGAGGACGTGCCGGAACGCGTTGCGGTAGCGCTCGCGGACCTCGGGATAGCGCTCGAGGACGTCGACGGTCCGGCCCAGGAGGTCGTCGAAGTCCATCGCGTTGTTGGCGACGAGCTGCGCCTGGTACCCCCGGTAGGCGTCGACGATCGTGCGGTCGTAGAACCCCGCCGCCTGCTCGGCCGCCTGCTCCACGCTGCGCAGGCGGTTCTTGTGCTCGGAGATCCGGCCGGCGACCGCGTTGGGCGTGAAGCGGCGGGTGTCGGCCCCCTGGGACTCCAGCACGCGCTTGACGAGCCGCTTGGCGTCGTCGGCGTCGTAGATCGTGAACTGGCGGGTGTAGCCGAGCCGCTCGGCCTCGACCCGCATGATGCGGGCGCAGGCGCTGTGGAAGGTCGAGACCCAGAGCCCGCGCGTCGAGCGGCCCAGGAGGGCCCCGACGCGCTCGCGCAGCTCGGCGGCGGCCTTGTTCGTGAACGTGACGGCGAGGATCTCGCCGAGGCTCGCCTGGCCCGTCCGCACGAGCCACGCGACGCGGTGCGTGAGGACCCGCGTCTTGCCCGAGCCCGCGCCGGCGATCACCAGCAGCGGCCCGCCCGGATGCACCACCGCCGCGCGCTGCTGGTCGTTGAGCCCGCGCAGGAGCTCCTCGGCGTGCGCGTCGACGGCGGCCATCGCTCCCGAGGATACGAGTCCTCGCCGACGGCCCCGGCGCGCCCCCGATCCCGTCGGCGAGCGCTCCCCGGACGACCGTCGCCGACGGTAGCTTCCGGCCCATGTCCCTGCCCGACGACGTCCGCCGCCACGCTGCGGAGGTCGCCGCGTCGGCCCGGCGCGTGCGGATCGACGAGGAGCTGCTCGATGCGCTGGAGCCCGGCGAGGCCCCGCCGGCCGACGCGGAGCGGCATTTCCTCGACGGCGAGCCCGAGGACGTCGCCGACTACGCCCTGACCCTGAACGCCGTGAACTTCGGGTCCGGCTGGTTCCCGACGCTGCGCAAGCGGCCCGGGTCCTCGG
>JALRCL010000054.1 GCA_023268575.1 Patulibacter sp. | reverse complement strand
CGTCTCCGCCGCGCTCGAGCGTCAGATGCTGGGGGCCGCCCGCCGGATCGTGCTCTCCTCCGCCGACCGGCGGCGGACGGCGTACCACGAGTCCGGCCACGCCCTGCTCGGGGTGCTGCAGCCGGGGGCGGACCCCGTCCGCAAGGTCTCGATCATTCCCCGCGGTCACGCGCTCGGCGTCACCTTCCAGAGTCCCTCCGACGATCGCTACGGGTACGGGGAGCCGTACCTGCTGGGCCGGATCACGGGGATGCTCGGCGGGCGGGCCAGCGAGGAGCTGGTCCTCGGCGAGCGCACCACGGGGGCGGAGTCCGACCTGGAGCAGGCGACCGCGCTCGCCCGCCAGATGGTCGGCCGCTGGGGGATGTCGAGCGCGGTCGGCCTGCTGACGGCGATCCCGTCCGCCGACCGCCCGGAGCTCGGCGAGTCGGCCTCGCAGCGGACGCTCGAGCTCATCGACCAGGAGGCCCGGCGGATCCTCGAGCGCTGCTACCGCGACGCCGTCGACACGTTGCGCGAGCACCGCGCGCAGCTCGACGCGCTGGCGGCGGCGCTGCTGGTCCACGAGACGCTCGACGAGGACGCCGTGCGCGCCGTCGTCGAGCACGCGGAGGGGCCGCCGGTGCCGACGGAGGAGCCGGCCGCGACCGACGCCTCGTCGGTCGAGGTCGGTGGGCCGGCGCCCGTCGCCGCCCGGTCGTGACGGCGGAGCGTCGTCGTGGCGAGCGCCCGCTCAGCGGGGGCGCACGCCGACCCGCACGGCGCCGGTCGGCGTCCGCGGCCCGTCCTCGCGGCCTGCGAGGTACGGGCTGAGGTGGCGGCCGACGACCTTGCCCCTCGGCCACGCGCGGGGCGCGACCGGCGTCTGGCGCGCGACCGGCGGGCCTCCGCCGTGCGGCACCAGCGTCGACCGCAGGTAGGCCGGCTCGTCGTCGCTCAGGAGGATCCCGCGCAGCACCGGCCGATACGGCGCCGGTCGCAGCAGGTGGCCGAGGTCGGCGAGGATGGCGTCCGCCGCGGCGTCGGCCTGCTGACAGGCCAGGCCTCCCTGCTTGATCGGCTCGTCGGTCGCGTCGCCGGCGGCGTAGACGCCCGGCGCGCCGGGCACCCGGGCGTGGTCGTCGATCGGCAGGAACCCGCGGTCGTCGGTCCGGAGGCCGCCGATCGCTCGCGGGCGCAGCGTCGGCATCGCGACCACGTGGTCGGCCGCCAGCACGCGCCCGTCGTCCAGCTCGATCCGTCCCGCGTCGTCGAGCCCGGCCACCAGCGCTCCGGCGTGCAGGGCGACGCCGTGCGCGTCGAGCCTCGCTCGGGCCACCGCCTGGGCCTCCGTCCCGAAGACGGCCAGCGGGTCGACCTCGTGGGTGACGACCGCCACCTCGGCGGGGATGCCGCGCTCGCGGAGGTGCGTCGCAGCCAGCAGCGCCAGCTCGTAGATCGGCAGCGACCACGACACCTCGCCCGGCGCGACGAAGGCGAGGCGACCACCGCCGGCCTCGGCCAGGTCGTCGAGCAGGTCCGCGATCCGGTCGGCGTCGTGGGCGCCGCGGAAGGGGACGGCGCCGTCGAGCGAGCGGTCGGCGCGGGCGCCGGTGGCGATCAGCAGGGCGTCGTAGTCCAGCCGCTCGCCCTCGCTCGTGCGCAGCGTCCGGCCGGCGACGTCGACCTCGTGGAGCACGCCGTGGTGCAGCTCGACGCCGACGTCGTCGGCGAAGGCCGTCAGCGGCAGGCTCCACGAGCGCTCGCCGCCGAACGGCTCGAGCACGGACAGCGGCGGGTAGCGGAAGCGCTCGTTGGGGGCCAGGAGGGTGATCCGCAGGTGGCGGTCGTCGAGGCGCGCGCGGAGCGCGAGCGCCGCCTCGAGGGCGGCGATCCCGGCGCCGGCGATCACCACGCGCGGGACGGCGGGCGCGGGATCGGGCGACGTGGTCGGCATGACCCGACCGTCGCGCCCGGCGCCGGCCGGCGCATCCGGAGCCCGCCGCGGTCGCCTGCGGGCTCGTACGGATGTCCCCGCGCGCGAGGCGCGGGACGCTGAGGTCGTGGTGACGCCCGTGATCGAATGCGATCGCCTGACGAAGCGCTACGGCCGTGCGCGCGGCATCGACGAGCTGTCGCTGCGCGTCGAGCCCGGCGAGGTCTTCGGCTTCCTCGGCCCGAACGGCGCCGGCAAGACGACGACGATCCGCACGCTGCTCGACCTCCAGCGGCCGACCGCCGGCGCCGCCCGCCTGTTCGGGCTCGACAGCCACCGGGACAGCCTCCGGATCCGGGCCCGGCTGGGCAACGTGGCCGGCGACTTCGCGCTCGAGCCGCAGTTGAGCGGCCGGCGGGCGCTGGCGCTCGCGGCGGCGGTTCGCGGCGTCGACGACCTGCGTCCGGCCGAGGAGCTGCGCGAGCGCTTCCGGGCCGACCTCGACCGGCCGCTCGGTGAGCTGTCGCGCGGCAACCGCCAGAAGATCGGGCTGATCCTGGCGCTCTTCCACCAGCCCGAGCTGCTGATCTTCGACGAGCCGACCGGCGGTCTCGATCCGCTGATGCAGGACGAGTTCCTGACGGTCGTCGGCGAGCAGCGCGACCGCGGGGCGACGGTCTTCCTCTCCTCGCACGAGCTCGACGAGGTCCAACGGATCTGCGATCGCGTCGGGATCGTGCGCGACGGCCGGCTGATCGCCACGGAGGCCCCCGACCGGATGCGGGAGCGCGCCCACCGCAACGTCGCCGTGCGCTTCGCCGGGCCGACGGAGCCGCGACTGGCCGGGCTGCGCGAGGTCCCCGGCGTCGAGCGGCTGGCGGAGGGCGCCGACGGCGTCGTGCGCCTGCGGCTGCGCGGGCCGGTCGCGCCGCTGCTGCGCGAGCTCGCCGGGGACGACGTGGCCGACCTGGAGATCGAGCGGCCGTCGCTCGACGAGCTGTTCCGCGACTACTACCGTGGCGAGGCCGCGCGATGAGCGCCGCCGCGTCGCTGGCGGGCCCGGCGACCCTGACGCGGTCCCCCGAGCACGCCGTCGCCCTGCCGCTGCCGTGGTGGCGCGCGCTGCTGGCCGTCGTTCGCCACGGGCTGCGCGAGCAGCGCCGCACGCCGCTGACCTGGGGCGGCGCGCTGGGGGCGATGAGCGCGCTGATGGCGCTGATCTGGCCGACGGTCGACGACGCGATGAGCCGGATGATGGACAGCTACCCCGAGCAGCTGAAGCAGGCGTTCGGGATCGTCCGGCTCGACACGGTCGAGCGCTACGTCGACGCCGAGATGCTCAGCCTCGTGGTGCCGCTGACGCTCGCGCTGCTGGCCGTCCGCTGCGTGACCCGGACGACCGTCGCGGCGGAGGCGTCGGGCCAGCTCGACACGCTGCTCGTGCTGCCGGTCGGCCGGCGGGTGCTGGCCTGGTCCTCGTGGATCGTCGCCGGGGTGGTGGTGGGCGGCGCGCTGGTCGTGATCTGGGCCGCCACCGTCGTCGCCGGCGTGCTGGCCGGGACGCGGATCTCGGCCACGGTGATCGGTCGCGGGATGCTCAACGTGTGGCCGCTGGCGATGGCCTTCGGCGGGCTGGCGCTCGTCGCGGGGGGCCTGGTCCGCGGGGCCGGCCGGGTGACGGCCATCGCCACCGGGACGCTGCTGGCGATGTACGTCCTCGATCTGGTCGGCAAGCTCGCGGGCGAGGTCGCCTGGCTGCGGACGATCTCGGCCTTCCGCTACTACGGCTCGGCGATCCAGAGCGGCCTCGACCTGACCCACGTCGCCGGGCTGACGGCCGTCGGCCTGCTGCTGGCGGCGGCCGGCGCCGAGCTGCTCGAGCGCCGCGACCTTCGCTGATCGAGGACCGAGGTCGGGGGGGGGGCTTCCGCGGTCCCCTGGTCGCCCTGCGGGCGCCGTCGCTCGCCGCCTTGCGAGGCTGAGGCGGCTTCGCGACGGCCATGGGCGGTCAGGGCGCGGTCTGCGGGTCTTCGCCGGGTCGTTGGGTGATGGTGCGGCCGTCGGCGGTGGTCCACGTCAGGTCGCGGACGTCGGTGCGGGTGGGGAGGATCGCGATGGCGACGTTGTGCTGGATGGTGGCGGTGTCGGTGGTGCCGTCGGTGCCGGTGGCGACGAGGTCGGTGGTGCCGTCGGGGACGATCGCGGTGATCCAGGTGCGGGTGTCGTCCTGGCCGATGAGGAACGGCGGTCGGTCGGGGGGGACGGGTCGTGGGGCGCAGGCGCTCTCGCCGGTGGGTTCTTGGGTGGTGCGGTAGGCGAGGCAGAGGTCGTGGTCGTCGCGGCTGACGTCGACGTGGATGCCGTCGCGGGTGACGGTGAGGCCGCGGACGGTGCCGTGGCGGCCGGTCAGCGGCGATCGGCCGACGGCTGCGGCGGTGCTGCGCAGGTCGCCGAGCACCCGGTCGAGGGCGGCGACGGCGGGCGCACCGGTGGTGGCGCGGCGGTCGAGGTCGCTCGTCGTCGAGACCGCGACGATCGCGGCGGTGGCGGTCCCGGTGGTCACGAGGCCGAGCACGACGAGGAGCAGCGGTCGCCCGGCGCGCGGGCCGAACGGCCAGCGGCCGCGGACGGAGCGGCGCAGACGCGTCCCCCGCCCGGCCTGCTGCTCGCGGCGGGCGGCGTCGACGAGCTGCGCGCGCAGCTCCTCCAGGAGCTCGGGAAGGTCCTCGCGGTCGTCGGGCATCGTCAGGGCTCCTGGATCGTGGCGCGAAGGGATTGGAGGCCCCGGCGGACGCGCTGACGCACGAGATCCTCGCTGCACCCGGTGGCCCGGGCGATGTCCGCGTACTCCTCGTCCAGCAGCACGCGGCGCCGAACGGCGTCGCGCTGCGCCTCCGGCAGGCCGTCGAGCGCGACGTCGATCGAGAGCGATGCACGCCGCTCCAGCGCCTCGATCCGCTCGTCGGTCACCGCCAGGCGCTCGAGGCCGAACCGGCGACGGGCGTCGTCGGCGACCTTGCCCTGGCGGGCCTCGTCGATCAGGAGGTTGCGGGCGATCGTCAGCAGCCACGCGATCGCCGGGCCCTTCGACGGGCGGTACTGGCGCCGCTTGGCCAGGGCTCGGGCGAACGTCTCCGACGTGACCTCGATCGCGTGCTCGCGTTGCCGGACCCGGCGCAGGGCGAACGCGGTGACGATGTCGACGTGGCGCAGGTAGAAGCGCTCGAAGTCCTCCGGGGCACCGGTGGACAGCAGCTCCGCGTCACTGCGTGGGTGGCGTAGGGCCATCACTTCTCCTGGTTCTACGGATCATCCACGACCCTGTGACAGGCCACCGGGCACGACCGCCGCCCGGTGGCGCGTCACGACGGGCGCTCCGCGGCCTACTCGACCGCGCGTGCGGCCTGCCCGAGCACCTGCTCGAACCGGCGTCCGTCCGCCGTCTCCCAGCTCACGCGCTCGATTCCCGCGGCGTCGGGGACCGCGGCGAGCGCGACGTTGTCCTGGACGTCGGCGGTCGCGGTGCGACCGCCGATGCCGGTCGCCGACACGCGCACGACCCCGTCGGGGACGACCGCGGCCACCCAGGCCTGGGCGTCGTCGCCGCCGACCTGGAACGGCACGGCCTCCGTGCGCAGCGGCAGTGGCGCGCACGAGCTGTCGCCGGAACGTCCCGCGACGCGCGGTGCCGCGCAGAGGATCCCGTCGTCGGTCACGAGCTCGACCGCCGACGTCCCGACCGGCACGGTGACGCCGCGCAGCGGGGCGCCATCGCGACGACGCGGATCGGCGGATCGCGCCGGGGCCACGAGCAGCGCCGCGGGATCCCCGTCGCCCAGCGGCGTGGCACGCTCGAGGACGGAGACGTTCGACGCCGCCGGCCCCTCGGCCCCGGCACCGGAGGAGACCGACAGGCCGCCGGCGATCGCCGCGACGCAGGCCGCGCCGCCGAGGAGTCGCCGGCGTGCCGTCGCCGTCGCCGGACCGGTCACGTCTGCGCTCCGCCCGAGAGGGTCGGGGCGCCGCCCGACCCGTTCCAGTACACGTAGCCCTGCGAGTTCGGCGTCGGCCCGGTCAGCGTGATGCCCTTGCTCGACGCGTTGAACGCGCAGTACGACGCGTTCCCGCTGCCCGTCGTGGTCGAGCGGAGGTTGCCGGCCGCGGTCACCGCCTTCACGCAGACCTCGGCCTTGGCGGCGCTCGACCCCACCTGCAGGGTCACCCACGGGTTGTAGGTGATCCCCGTGGTGTCGTTGCAGCGCGTGCTCGACGGCCAGCTGCCGCAGCCCCACGAGTGGCTGTAGGCCTGCGCGCCGGCCGGGACCACCGCCAGCGCCGTCACGGCGCCCGCTGAGACCAGGCACGCTCGCAACCGGTTCTTCCTCTCCCGCATTCGGGCTCCCCTCCAGGACGCGCGCGGCGGCGGATCCGCCGCGCTCCGACGACGGGGGACCAGCACCCACGGCGGACCTGGTCCCCCTACCTCGTCCTACGAGCGACCGGCGGGCCTGTGACAGATCCCGCAGGCGGGGTCGTTCCGGGACGTGCTCGCGCCCGGCGGGCGCGCTGCACGAGCGGCGGCGGGGCGCGAGATTCGTCACGCGAAACGCCGTCGTTCGTAGGACGGGGTACAGGGAACACGGCCCGACGGGGGACGTCCGGAGGCGCCCCGCGGTCCTCGGTCATCTGGGGTGGTCACGGCGGCACGGTGGCGCTACGTTGGGCACCGACGCCGGTGTGGCCCCCAAGACGGCCGGCGGAGAGGAGAGAGGCATGAACGGCAACGAGGCAGCGGTCGCGCGCCCATCGGCGTCGCGACTCCTGGACGCCTGGGAGCAGGCGTTCCTGGCGGAGCGCGACTGGTCCACGGCCCTGCGCTCCGGCCTGCTCGCGCTCGAGCAGGAGCTGGCCGCGGACGAGGCCGCTGCGCTGCGCGGCGCGCTGTTGCGCGTCGATGGCGCGTCACGCGACGACGACGAGCGAGAGGCCACCCGGTCGCGGCTGGTCGAGGTGCTGGCGGAGCAGTGGACGCGGGTGACCGGCGGCCCGCCGCCGGGCATCTACCTCGAGATCTTCGCCGGCGAGCTGCTCCTGCTCCTGCACCGCCGCGCGGAGCGCACGATCGACGGCGCCTCGCTGATCGACGGCGCCCTGGCGCTGTGGGGTCCGTCGGCGCCGTCGGCGACCGCGGCGTCCTGCGCTCGCCCCGTCGCGGCCGGCGCGCTGCTGTAGCTCCTGGGCCCGACCGAGGTGCCGCGTGGCGGCTCGGTCGGGAGCCACCGCTGATCGGCCGGGGCCGGGCGACGAGCCGCCCGAGGTTCGGTGGAGCCCGCTTCAGGAGGTGCGGTCGCGCAGCACGCGCGCCCGGACCGCCTGCGCGCCCTCGAGGCCGAGGTAGGGCAGCACGACCGCCTGGACGAGGTCGGGCACGAGCTGGGGCAACTCGTCGGTCTCGCCACGGACGACGCGGCTGTAGAGCACCTCGTAGAGACCTCCGACGATCGTCTCGGACGTCACCTCGGGCACCGAGGACGCGCCCGGCAGCTCGGAGGTGCCCTCCCGGACGAGGCCGGCCAGGTACGCGATCGTCTCGTTGCGGCGCGTGATCCCGTCCTGCCCGGCGGCCATCACCTCGACGATCCCGAGCTCGGCGCGGGCGGGGTCCTCGCTGATGTAGGACGTCAGCGCCTCGATGCAGCCGACGACGCGCTCGAAGGGGTTCGTCCCCGCGTCGTAGGCCTGTTGGATCCGCTCGCGCAGCCCGCCGGCGACCCGGTCGAAGCACGCGAGGAAGACCTGGTGCTTGTTGTCGAAGAGGTCGTAGAAGGTGCGGCGGGAGACGCCGGCGGTGGTGATGATGTCCTCGACCGACATCTCCCCGTACCCGATGACGCTCGTGACGTCGATCACCGCTTGGAAGAGCCGCTCTCGCTGGTTCGCCGCGACCTCCTCGCGCGAGAGGCCGTGGCGACCTCCAGGGAGCTGACCGGCCCGGCGGCGCGTCGTCGGAACCGGCTCGCTCACGGTCGCAAGGGTACTGCCTCGCCGGGGGCCGATCGGCCGCGCGGCTACGTCCGCGCCGCCTGCGCCATCGCGCGAGCGGCGTCGGCGCGCTCGGAACCGGCGTACGGCAGGAAGATCGCGTACACGAGGTCGGGCACCGCGGCGCGCAGCTGTGCGAGCTCGCCGCGCACGGCGCGGGCGTACACGATCTCGTGGATCCCGCCCGCGATCGCCTCGGCGGTCAGCGGCGAGGGCGCCCGCCCGAGGCTCAACGTCACGCCACGATCGATGAGTCGCGCGAGCTGTCGCATCGTCGCGTCCCGGCGCGCGACGGCCTCCGAGCCGGCGGCGAGCGCCTCGACGACGCAGGCCTCCGTCATGGCGGGGTCGCCGGCGAGCCGCTCGGCGAGCGTCTCCAGCGCGCGGACCGTGCGCTCGACGATCCCGTCGCCCGTCGAGAACGCCGCGAGCATCGCCCGCTCGAGTGCGGCGACCGCGTCGTCGTAGGCGGCCAGGAACGCCGCCTGCTTGTTCGGGTAGAGGTCGTAGAAGGTGCGCCGCGACACGCCCGCCGTCGCGATCACGTCCTCGACCGAGCAGCGGGCGTAGCCCGCGACGCTCGTGACGTCGAGGATCGCCCGCAGGATCCGCTCGCGCTGGTGGCCGGTGACGACCTCGCGCGACAGGCCGTGGCGGCCGGCCGGGAGCTGATCGGCCCGGCGGACGCCGGTCGCGCTCGTCGCTCGCGGGGACACCGTAGAAACATATCCGTCTCGGGAACGTCCGGGTGGCGCCTCGCGCGCCGATGCCCCCGTTCGGGGGGACACGGCCACCGCCGCTGTCCCACGGGGCGCGGAGCGCTGCTGGGGTCGTCCGGACCCCGATCAGGAGCGGGCCTCCGCGGGCAGGTAGCCCTTGCCCTGCTTCCGGATCCGGCCGTCGCGCTGCAGCTGCGGCAGCAGGCGGAAGAGGTCGCTCACCGGCACGTCGAGCGCCGCGGCGAGCTGCGCGGCGGTCATCCCCGGCGTCGCCGCGATCGCCGCGAACGCCGCCTCGGCCTGCTCGTCGTCGAGGTGCTCGGACGGTGCGACCTCGTCGGCGCCGCCACCGATCCGCGTCCGCGCGCCGTCGCTCACCGGGCGGCGGGTCTTGCGCGCCGCGGCCGGCGCTTCCGGCGCGGTCGACCGGCGACGGCCCCGGCGCCCCGCGGCCCGGGGGCGAGCACCGGCTGCGGCGCTCGCGGCGGCGTCGTCCTCGGCGGCGGCGGTCCGGGCGCTGCCCGACGCGACGGGCGCGGCCGGTGCGTCGCCGGCCGCCTCGCGGCTCGCGGCCGGCCGGCCGGCCGGGCCGTCACCGTCGTCGGCCGCGCCGTCGGCGAACGCGGCGAGCTCGGCCGCCGCGGCCGCCGGGTCGAGCGTCT
Organism: Patulibacter sp.; assembly: GCA_023268575.1. Taxonomy (GTDB): domain Bacteria; phylum Actinomycetota; class Thermoleophilia; order Solirubrobacterales; family Solirubrobacteraceae; genus Patulibacter. The sequence continues at coordinate 6,183 of JALRCL010000054.1, read as the reverse complement.
CGATCGTCGTCCGCAGCTGCCGCAGCGCGGCGTACTCCTCGACGAGCGGGAGGAGCTCGCCCAGGCGCTGGTCGATCTGTCGCTGGAGGTCGTCGATCAACGTCATCGTGGCGTGCGGGCCTTCAGGGTCGAGTGTTCCCGGAGCGTCAGGCTACCCGGGTGGACGCGCGCGCCCGCGGCCGAGCGCGGCGTCACCGGGCGGAGGCCCTGAGCCGCACCGTCATCGTGCGGGCCCCGGCACCGCCCCGACCACGGGGCACGAAGCGGACCCGCACCGAGATCGGCGTCGACCGCTTGGCGACGCGGCGCCGGACGCTCCGCGTGAGCTTCGCGCGGACGGAGACCGCGCTGGCGCTGCGCACGGTCCGCCTCGCGGTCGCGATCGCCTTGCCGCTGAGCGTGACGGTGCCGGGACCGATCCCGGCGACGCGGATCGTGACCGAGGTCCCGCCGGCCGACGCGGACGCCACCCGCGGCCGCGCCGGGCAGTCGGGCGCGTCGAGCTGGACCACCGAGCGTCGCGTCGCGCCGCTCTGGCCGTCGAAGCGGACCCGGGCGCCGCGCGGGGCCGCGCAGAGGTCGGTGTTCGAGGCGAGGACCGCCTTCGCCTGCGGCCCCGGATCGATCCGCATCGTGAAGCGGCTGATCGGCGCGTCGGGGATCTCGGTGAAGGTCGCCACCAGCTGCTTGCCGCGGACGGCCGAGTCCGCGACGAGGTCCAGCGGCACGCCCTCGCCGTCGAGCTTCACGTAGAGCTTCGGCAGCGTCTTGACGACCTTGCCGTTCTCGATCCGCTCGCCGCGGACGAAGTGGATCGGACCCGTCAGCGGCTCGTGCAGGGCCGGCGTCTGCGCCCGGGCGCTCCCGATGATCGACCCGGCCGGGCAGGACCGGGCGGCCATCTGCGCCGGCTCGCACAGCCACGAGCCGGACGCGTTCTTGGCGTCGAGCGCGAGCCCGGGCGGCAGCGCGACCTCGACCCGCCGCAGCCCGGACTGTCCGAACGCCTGCGAGAGGTCGGCCTCGAGCCCGGGATGGCGCAGCTTGCCCATCTCCCGCGCGCCGCCCACGAGCTTCAACGACAGCCGCGGAGCCAGCGGCAGCCGGGCGCAGCCGGTCGCCTGGTAGCGGCTCGCGCGCTGGGCCACGGCACCGGCGGTGCCCGTCAGCGTGGCGCCGACCGCCGACGGGGTGCAGTTCGTCGCGTTCCAGGTGAAGCCCTGGCGATCCAGCGCGATGTGCACCATCCGGATCTTCAGGGGGACGCCGCCGACGATCGTCGGCAGCGGGTCGGCCGGGGCGGCGACCTTCGCGCGCTTGGCATCCACGGTCAGCGGCGAGCGCACCACCACGGTGCCGAGGTCGTACGGCCCGGCCTTCGCCGGGACGACGATCGACAGCGAGAACGGCGCGCCCTTGTACGGACCGGCGAGGTAGACCCGGCCGCCGAGCGAGAACGGGCTCGGGCCCGAGCCGGCGGACACGGTCGTGCTGCCGACCCGGCTCTCGGGGGCGCAGGTGCCGGCCGCGGCCGCCCCGTCGGGGCAGAGCGGCACCGAGCCGAGCGCCCCGAGCAGACCGGAGGGCAGGTCGACGGCGATGCCCGACAGCTCCTGGTCGGCGTCCTCGCGCCGCACCGTCATGACGAACGGCGAGAAGGCGCCGGCGGCCGAGGCGAGCGTGCCGCCCTCGAAGGTCGGCTCGAAGCGACCCGTCGGGCAGGAGGCGTCGACGTCGAAGCCGCTCTCCCCGGACTGGCGTTGGCCCGCCCACGAGGTGACCGTCCAGGTCGTGGTCTTCGTGCCGCAGGTGGTCGGGTTGACGAGCGGCGCGCGCGGCCCGCCCTTCAGGACGACGTCGAGCCGGTCGAAGGGCACCTCCGGGTTGCCGGCGAACGTGACGGTCAGCCGGCCGGTGCGGGCGTCGGCCCGGATCGCCCCGCGCAGCTTCACGAGCACCCCGGAGCCCTCGGCGACGAGGAACATCCGGTACATCTCGCCCGACTCGGGGTCCTGCGACCGCTGCGTGCCGAGGTAGACCGCGCCGGTCAGCGGCGCGTCGACGAGCGGGCTGCTGATCGAGACGGTGCCGACCTTCGAGCTGTCGGGGCAGCCGACGGCGACGTGGCGACCGAGCGCGAGCTGCTCGTCGGAGCAGGCGCCGAGCCCGTCGGCGGCCGACGGCGAGATCGCCGTGCCCTCCGGCAGCGTCAGCGACACGTCGCGCACGTGCGCCGTCGCGCGGCCGGCGGGATCGTTGTCCTGCGGCACGTCGATGCCGACCGCGTAGCCGGCCGGCGCACCCGCATGGGGCGTGTCCGGCGCGACGCGGACCGCGGGCTGGAACGCCAGCGCGCCGCAGTCGTCGAACGGCCCGACGGCGGCCGAGGCCGGCCACGTCGTGCTCGGGTCGTCGTAGAACTGCGCGCGCAGGCGCGCCTCCTGCGGGCCGTCGCAGCGGACCGGATTGACCATGAACGGCAGCACGGGGCCGTCGACCGGGGCTTCCCGGCGGTCCGGCTGCCCAGGCGCGCACGCCCCCCAGCCCTCGGGATCGACGGTTCCGTCGGGGCCGGTTCCGCCGTCGGCGTAGCTGTAGCTGCAGGAGGAGCGCCGATGGTCGTGGGTGGCGGCGGCCGGCGCGCCCCAAGCCTCGACCTCGGCGCGGTAGAAGAGCACGGCCGACGGGATGTTCGTGATGTCGATGGTCGCGCCGTAGTCGCCGTCGTCGCGCAGCCGGACGCGGAACTGGACCACCGCGGCCCCGCCGTTGGACACGGGGGCGGCGAGGCGCACGGGCTCGTCCGCCTCGCGCTCCATGTTGAAGATCGGGAACTCCTGCGGACGCGCCGCCTCGACCGCGGGATCCCAGGCGTACTGGTTCGCCTTCCAGAGCCGCAGCACCCCGACCTGGGTGCGGTCGGCGCATCCGGCCGACGACATGATCTCCCGGTCCGCGCAGGTCGGGACGTTCGTCGCGTCGGCGAGCATCCCGGGCGGCAGGTCGACCGTGATGCGCTTCGGCATCTGCTTCGGGTACGGGCGATCGCCGGGCGGGAAGAACTCCGGTGTCGGGTAGAGCCCCTGCGCCAGGTCGACCTTGACCCGCAGGTCGGGATGCGCGCCGGCGGTGGCCGTCGAGGTCGTCACCTGCAGGCCGGTCACCGGCGAGTCGTCGGCGTGTGCGAGCGCGGCGGTGCCGGAGCTGTGCGCCAGGGCCAGCGCCGCGACGGCGAGGGAGCGCGCGAGAGCGCGCCGCGTGAGCAGCGACATGTCAGGACCGCTTCCGGGAGATGGTGAGCGAGAGGGTGCGCGAGGGGGCGCCGGCGATCCGGTACGTGAGCCGGATCCGCAGGCGCCCGCTGCGCCGGAGCGCGGCGCGGCCCGAGGCCGTGAGCCGCAGGACCGGCCGGACGGTGCGCGTCCCGGTCGCGACCCGTGCCCGCGCGGCTCCGACGGCGCGGGCACGCCCCCCGGTCCGTGCGGTGGCGCGCACCTGGAGCGTGCCCGGTCCGGTGGCCCGGACCCGCAGGGTCGCCCGACCGGTACGCGCCAGCCGGGCGCGATCGGCGGCGCTCGGCCGCTCGATCGACAGGCGGGGGCGGGTCGGCTTGGCGGCCGGAGCCGGCGGGTCGTCCGGCGTCGCCGGGACGTTGCCGTCGTCGGACGGCTGCGGGCGGCCGGGGCGCTCCAGCGTCGGAGGCCCGGCGCTCGCGCCCTGGCAGCCGTCGCCGGTGCACGGCGCGCCGGGTGGATCCGGTGCCGCGAAGCCGCCCCCGACGCGGGCGGCGTAGATCGCCGCGGGGGCCGCCGGGGCGTCCCAGGTCAGGCGTTCGTTCGTGCTGACGACGATCGTGCGTCCCGAGCGCGAGATCAGCGGGGAGCGGCTCTCGCCGGACGAGGAGGTCAGGGGCGCGGCGCCGCCGTCGCGCGTCCAGCGGTAGGCCTGCGGCGCACCGGCGTCGGCGTCCGCGGTCAGCGGATCCGCTGCGACGAAGACGACCGTCCCGTCGTCGGCGACGCGCGACCGGCCCTGCCCGGCGACGCCGCTCGCGCCGCGGTAGCCGGCCAGGCCGCCCGAGCTCGCCGAGAGCGAGGCGGTGCGTCCGACGCCCGCGTCGTCGCACGAGACGCACGCCGCGGGCGAGATCGCGTCGCCGACCTCGGCCTCGTGGAGGGGGGTCGCGGACGAGCTCGCCGCTGCGACCGGGAAGACGACGTAGCGGCCGTCGTCGCTCGTGGCGAAGTTCGCACCGGGGGAGAGCGGGGCGACGTCCTCGCCGCGGACGAGGCGGGTGCCGTGGTCGTCGATCGCGAAGAGGCTGCGCGTGAAGGGCGCGCCGCCGGCGGCCAGCGGGCCGTTCACGAAGGCGAACGCCCGCTCGCCGTCGGGGCTCACCACGACGTCGGTGGCGACGACCGAGGTCTGCGCGGTGCGTCCGTCGCAGGTCGTGCAGTCGAGCGTCGGCTCGGCGCCGCGCGCGTCGTAGCGGTAGAGGTCGACGCTCGTGTTCGCGTCGTTCGCGGCGAGCTTCATGGCCGTCGTGAAGAAGACGACCTTGCCGTCGGGCGTCGCGCCGCGGAAGGCGGCCCGGGCGAGCGGCGGGTCCGCCACGCCGGGGTCGACCGGCTGCGAGAGCCGGACGGTGCTGCGGGAGCCGTCGGCCGCCCGGTGGTTCGCGTACAGCTGCGGGGCCGTGTCCGGGCAGCCCGCGGCGCCCGGCACGCTGAGCAGGAACACCGTCGTGCCGTCGCGGGAGACGGCGTTCGTCGAGGCCGAGTCGGGCACCTGGGGCGTGCCGGAGGCGTCGGCGCCCGCGCCGCCGGCGACCTCCACGTCGCAGGACGCCAGCGGGGACGCCGCCTCGACCGCCGGCTCGCGGACGCCGGCGGTCCACCGGTACGCCCGCCGCAGGCCGTCGGCCGTGAGCTCGCCGTCGTCGTCGGTGACGCTCGAGTAGACGACCATCCGCGTGCCCTCCACCAGGCCGCCGTAGGTGGTGGTCGCGAAGTTGAACGAGCTGACGGGCGGGTCGCTGGCGATGCGCTGCGCGGTGCCGTCGGCCGAGCGCCACAGCAGCTCGGACGGGCGGTCGGCGTCCGGAGGCGGCGACGAGAGCTGCACGGCGTTGCTGGACAGCAACACGACGCCGGAGAGGTCCGGCAGCGCGTCGACGAGCCCGTACGCGCGGTCGGTGCGTCCGCCGCGCGGCGCGAGGGAGTCCGCGGTCCAGCCGGCCGCCGTGCGCCGCGCGATCTGCGGCTGGCCGTATCCGGCGGCCTCCTCCCGCAGCGGGGTCGGCCCGCTGCCGAAGAGCACCGTGTCGTCGTCGACGAGGAGCATGAGGTCGCCGGTCCTCTGCACGGCGGGGCCGTGGTTGACGTCGACGGGGCTGACGCGCTCCCATTGGCGCCCGTCCGGCAGCGCCGCCGCTCCGGCGCTGCTCGCGGCCGCCGCAGCGAGCGCGACCCCGACCAGCGTCGCGTGGACGACCCGTCTCGTTCCCTCCATGGCGGGAGTAGAACACATACGTTTCTGTAGTGCAACGGCCCGAGCCGGACGGCGGAGGCGGAACAGACACGAGAGCGTTCTCGTCACGCCGGCGCCGTGCGGGGACGTCGCGGGTGCGCCCGGCGGCCGCGGCGATCTCGCCGGCGCCGTGCGGGAGGCCGCGCGAGCCGGTCCGTGAACGACGACCGGCCGCGCGGAGCGATCCGCGCGGCCGGGGTTGCACGACGGTGCGGAGCCCCTCCCGGGGCCGTCGCCTACGGGTTGACCCAGATGTTGTTCGTCGGGCTGACCGCCAGGCCGCCGACGAGCGTCAGGGTGTTGACCTGGGAGACGCTCGCGTTCGTCGGGAGCGCCAGGCAGCCGCTGCCGCTCTTCGTGAGCGTGCCCGCCTTGACGAGCTCCACGCGGGAGCCGGCCGTGTCGTTGACGGCGCGGCCACCGGACGTGAGGTTGCCGCTGTACGTCGCCGGGGTCGCCGTCGGCGAGCCGCAGCGGACCGTGACGCTCACGTTGTTGACGGAGCCCGCGTACGGGCCGCCGAGCGGGTTCGTGGCGTTCGCGACGACCTCCCACGGCGACGCCGTCGAGGCGTTGACGGTCACGAAGACCGGGCTCCCGGCGACGGTGCACCCGGTGTAGGTGCCGCCGGTGACGTTCAGCTGGTCGCCGTTG
>JALRCL010000046.1 GCA_023268575.1 Patulibacter sp. | reverse complement strand
GTTGCGCCTGCTCGTCGTCCCCAAGGCGCTCGCGCTGACGGTGATGCTCTCGCTCTTCACCGTTCTGATCATCACCGTCGGCACCGTCGGCGGCTACATCGCCGGGACCCTCCTGTACGTCGCGACGCCGCACGCGTTCTTCGACAGCCTGCTGCTGAACCTGCGGCCGATCGACATCGCCCAGGGCTATGTCCGGGGGCTCCTGATGGGCTTCCCGATGGGCGTCCTCTTCTGCTACCGCGGCCTGCGGGTCGAGGGCGGCCCCGCCGGCGTCGGCAAGGCCGTCAACCAGGCGATCATCGGCGGGATCCTCGTGATCTTCGCCGTCAGCGTCGCCTTCTCGCTGCTCGTCCAGGCCCTCTACCCCGAGCTGAGCGCGACCCGATGAGCACCGCGACGCCCGACCGCTCGACCGGGACCGCCGGTCCCGACGACGGCTACGACGACCGGCCGATCCAGCGCCCCACCGCGGCGCCCGAGGGGTTCCTCGAGACCGGCGGCGCCATCGCGGCGCTGACCTGGGAGGCCCTGAAGGAGATCCCGCACGCGGGCCGTCACCACCTGCCGGAGCTCGTGCGCCAGGCCGGCTCGCTGGCCGTGGGGAGCCTCGGCGTGATCCTCATGATCTCGCTGCTGTCCGGCGGCGAGTGCGGGGTCCAGTGCGAGATCATCTCGCGGCAGTTCGGGGCGCAGGCGATCGTCGCCTCGCCGGTCGTGCTCTGCACGATCCGCATCATCTCGGTCCTCGTCTTCGGCTACGTCATCGCGGCGAAGATCGGCTGCGCGCTGACCGCCGAGATCGGCGCGATGAAGGTCCACGCCGAGGTCGACGCGATGGAGAGCATGGGCGTGCGCTCGATCGCGTTCCTCCTCTCCAGCCGGCTGCTGGCGGCGCTCATCGTGCTGCCGGTCGTCCTGATCCTCTCGCTCGCGGTCAGCGTGCTCGGCGCGTTCCTCGTGACCGCCGTCCTGCACCACACCGTCTCCGCGGGGGCGTGGATCCACACGTTCTTCACGTTCCTGGACGGCGCCGACATCCTCAAGGCGTTCGGGACGGGGCTCGTGATGATCGTCGCCGTCGTCAGCACCGCGCTGTACTTCGGCTACACGGTCCGGGGAGGCCCGATCGAGGTCGGGATCGCGACCGCCCGGTCGATGGCCGTGAACGTCGTGATGGTCACCTGCATCACGACGATCGCCACCCTGGTGCTCTACGGCACCGGCAACCAGCTGCCGATCGCCTGAGGTCCTCGATGCGGAAGTCGAAGCTCGTCGTCGGGGGGCTCGTGGCCGCCCTGCTGATCGCCGGACTGGCGGTCGCCCTGCTCGCCGCCGGCTTCTCGAGCGTCGGGACGATGCTCGGGGGCAAGTACGAGGTCGTCGCCGACTTCGACGACGCCTCCGGGCTCATCACCGGCGGCGAGGTCCGCTCCGGCGGGGTCCAGGTCGGCAAGGTCGAGCGGCTCGCGCTCGGCCCCGGGGGCTACCCGCGGGCGACCCTGTCGCTCTACGACCGGTTCCGCCTCGCCGGCGGCGCCCGGGCAGCGGTCCGCCAGATCGGTCCCGCCAGCGCGACCGGCGCCTACGTCGACCTGGCGCCCGGCGACGGCCCCGCGCTGCGCGACGGCGCCCACATCCCGCGCCGGCACACCCGCTCCAACCAACCGCTG
>JALRCL010001004.1 GCA_023268575.1 Patulibacter sp. | reverse complement strand
GTGTGGTGGCTGCCCGTCTCGAGATCGCCCGTGGCGTCGACGTCGAGGTCGAAGCCGGCGTGGCGGGCCAGCAGCTCCAGGAGGTGGTCGAAGAACCCGACGCCGGTGCGGCGCGTGCCGCCGCCGCTGCCGTCGAGGTCGAGGGTCAGCGCGATCCGGGTCTCCCCCGTGGCGCGCTCGATGGTGGCGGTGCGGCTCATGCGGTCCCTCCATTCTGACGGGCGCGCATCGACGCCGCGTGGACCACGAAGCCCTCGGCGTCGGCGATCGCGGCGCCGGCCGGCGCGAGGGCCTCGGCCGCGTCGCGCAGGTGGACCTCGCACATCGTCCGACGGAAGGTCCGCGCGGACAGCGTCGACGCGAACCGCGCCGCGCCGTCGGTCGGCAGGGTGTGGTTGCTGCCCACGACGTAGTCCCCGAACGCGGTCGCCGCGCCCGGGCCCACGAAGAGGCAGCCGGCGCTGCGCACCGCTCCCGCCAGCGGCTCGACGGTGGATCCGACGAGCTCGAGGTGCTCGGGCGCGAACGCCTCCGCGACCGCGAGCCCGGCGGCCGCGTCGTCGACGAGCGCGACGGCGTACGCCGCTCCCGTCTCCGCCGCTGGGGCGCCGCCGCCGACGCCGCGCTCCAGGAGCGCCTGGACCGCGTCGGCGAGGCCGGCGTCGGGCGTGAGGAGGACGACGAGGGACCCGGCGCCGTGCTCGCCCTGGGCCGCGAGGTCGAGCGCGACGAGCTCGGGGTCCGCCGCGCCGTCGGCGACGACCGCGAGGTCGCTGGGCCCGGCGAAGCCGTCGATCCCCACGCGACCGGACAGCTGGCGCTTGGCCTCCTGGACCCAGAGGTTGCCCGGACCGACGAGGACGTCGACCGGATCGACGGTCGCCGTTCCGTGCACGAGGGCGGAGACGGCGTGCGCGCCGCCCATCCGGTACACGCGATCCGCGCCGGCCAGGCGGCTGGCGGCCCGCAGGACCGGGTCGTCGGACGGCGAGCAGAGGACGACGTCGTCGACGCCGGCCGCCCGGGCCGTGACGACGCCCATGACGACCGTCGAGGGATAGGGCGCGCGGCCGCCTGGCACGTAGATCGCGGCCCGGCGGACGGGGACCTCGCGGACCCGCACGAGCTGGCCCTGGGGCAGCTCGACGTCCCGGTCCTCGTTCGTCGTCGCGCGAGCGACGGCGCCGACGTTCGCGATCGCGAGCTCGAGCGCGGCGCGCAGCGCCGGAGCGAGCTCTGCCACCGCGGCGTCCAGCTCGGCGGCCGGCACGACGAGCGGCTCGGCCGGCGCGCCATCGGCCCGGTCCAGCCGCGCGACGTGCTCCAGCAGCGCCTCGTCGCCACGGGTCGCGACGTCGGCGACGATCCGGGCGACGGGCTCGGCGACGGTGTCGCCCCCGGGCGCGAGCGACCGGAGCCGCCCGGCGATCCCGGCGGCGTCCGTCGTCGCGCGCCCGCGCGCGTCGATCCGCTCGACGACGCTCACGCGGCGGCGGTCCCCTGCGCGACGAGCGCGCGGCGCAACTCGTCGACCGCGGCGGCCTTCAGCCGGTGGGCCGCCGGGTTGGCGATCAGCCGGGCTGTCGAGTCGGCGATCTGCTCGCGCTCGACGAGGCCGTTCTCGCGTAGCGTCGTCCCGGTGGCCGTGAGGTCGACGATCGCGTCCACGAGCCCGGTGAGCGGCGCGAGCTCGACGGAGCCGTTGACCTTGACGAGCTCGACCTGCCGCCCGGTCTGCTCGAAGAACCGCGAGGCGATGCCGGTGTACTTCGTCGCCACGCGCATGACCCCGAGGCGCCGCAGCGCCTCGCTCGCGGGATCGGGATCGCCCGCGACCGACGCGAGCACGATCCGGCAGGGCCCGTACCCGAGGTCGGCGAGCTCGACGACGTCGCGGCCGACCTGCTCCATGAGCACGTCCTTGCCGGTGATGCCGACGTCGGCGGCTCCGGCCTCGACGTACGTCGCCACGTCGGAGGGCCGCATCGTGACGATGCCGGCGTCCTCGAAGAGGAGCTTGCGGTCGTTCTCGCGGACCTCCGAGGTGTCGACCCCGACGGCGTCGAGCGCGTCGAGCGACGCACGGAGCATCGTGCCGCGGGGCACGGCGATGCGCAGGCCGTAGCGGTTCATCGGGTCGCCTCCGCGGCCGTGGTCGGATCGATCCGCCAGCGGCCGCGAGGCACGCCGGCGAGCGCGGTGTGGAGCGCGTCGACGTCGAGGGCGAAGCCGACCGCCGGCAGCGGTCGACCGAAGCGGCCCAGCAGCTCGTCGTATCGGCCGCCCCCGCCGATCGCGTGCCCCTGCCCCGGTGCGTAGACCTCGAAGACCGCGCCGGTGTAGTAGCCGAGCTTGCGCGTCAGGCCGAGGTCGAGGATGACGCGCGAGGCGACCGCGGCGTCGAGGCCCTCCAGCAGCTGGCGCATGCCGCCGGCCGCGCGCTGGACGCGCTCGTCGGGGAGCTCGTCCAGCAACTCCTGGCCGCCGCGCCGTCCGGCGACGTCGAGCAGGAGGGCGGCGGTGGTCGCGTCGGTCGCGCGTCGCAGCTCGCGCTCGAGGCCGACGTGGTCGCGCGTGGCGAGCTCGTGGAGGATCGCCGCCCGGCCCGCGTCGGACACGCCGACGTCGGCGAGCAGCGCGGGGAAGAGGGACGCGTCGCCGACGGCCACGCGGGCGCCCTCGAGCCCGACCGCCCGCAGGGCCCCGACGAGGACCGTCAGCGCCTCGGCGGTCCCGTCGGGCGCGCCGGCGCCGCACAGCTCGATGCCCGCCTGCAGCAGCTCGCGCGCGTCGCCCCGACCGGGGACGATGCCGCGGTAGCAGTGCGCGACGTAGCTCAACCGGATCGGCGGAGCGACGTCGGTGAACCGCGAGGCGACGAGTCGCGCGATCGGGACCGTCATGTCGGACCGCAGGACGAGCGTCTCGCCGTGCTCGTCGACGGTCCGGAACCGCGGGCGCGCGGCATCGTCCGTCGGGCCGATCACGGCCCGCTCCACGACGCTCGCGTACTCGACCGCGGGCGTCGCGACCTCGCCGTACCCGCACTGCGCGAAGTGCTCGCGCAGCGCCGCGACGAGCGCGTGGCGCTCGCGCATCTCGTCGGGCAGCACGTCGCGGGTCCCGCTGGGGATCGGCAGCGTCATCACGCCCCATCATTCCGGGTCCGGCGCGCGGACGCCGTCCCGGTCCGGACGCCGGACGGGTTCGAGCCGGGCCGCCCGCCCCGGGCGGTCGGGACGAGGGCACGTGCGCCGGCCCCGCGCTGGGTGCGATCGTCCCTCGGAGTCGCGGGCGGTGCGGGGTTCGCGCCGTCCCGGCGAGGCCGCCGAGGACCCCGCGGTCGACGCGTCAGCCGACGGCGACGACCACGTCGTCCGGAACCCGCTCGAGCTCGGCCCCGAGCGCGCGCAGCCGGGTGTCGATCGCCTCGTACCCGCGGTCGATCTGGTCGATGTTGCCGATCGTGCTGCGCCCCTCGGCGCAGAGCGCCGCGATGAGCAGGACCAGCGCACACACTCCCGCAGCGGCGCTGGCGGTCCAGTCATCGTGGACGTAGCGCCAGCGCAGCAGCAACGCATCGACCAGAAATGTCGCGCCCGCTACCAGGATGACACCGACCCGCGCGGCCCACGGCGGGGTCACCGACGGCCAGTGCTTGCGCAGCTCGGCGGGA
>JALRCL010000346.1 GCA_023268575.1 Patulibacter sp. | reverse complement strand
GCGACCGGGCGCGCGAGCTCTACGAGCGGATCTTCCTGGGCTTCGGCGACGACTCCGTCGCGCAGCTCGGCGGTCTGCACGTCGCGGCGGAGTGGAGCTCCAACGTCCTGACGAAGCTCCTCCAGCGACCGCGGATCGGGGCCTACCTCGAGCAGTCCACGCGCTACATCGCGTTCGACCGGCCGGTCGAGGGACTCGGCGCCGCCGGCGACGGTGCCGCTGCGAGCTACCGGTACTACCGCGACCCGGAGCTCGGTCCGGACTACGCCGCGGCGATGGACGAGCTCTTCGCCGTCTACGCCGACCTGCTGCCGCGCGTGACGCGCTGGTGCGCCGACACGTATCCCGCGCCCGACGGCACCCCGGCCGCGGCGCACGAGCGCGCGCTGAAGGCGAAGGCGCTGGACCTGCTGCGCGGGCTCCTGCCGGCGTCGACGCTCAGCCACGTGGGCATCTACGCCTCCGGCCAGACGTACGAGCAGCTCGTCCTGCACCTGCTCGCGCACCCGCTGCCCGAGGCGCGGCAGTACGGCCGCTGGATCCTCGACGCGGTCCAGGCCGTCACGCCGAGCTTCGTGAGCCGCGTCGAGCGCCCGGACCGCGGAGGACGCTGGATCGACCACCTGCGCGAGCGCGAGGCCGCGGCCGACCGCTGGGCCGGTCGGCTGGGTCTCGACCAGGCCTCGGCCGCCGCACGCGAGGACGGGCCGTCCGTGCGGCTCGTGCACCACGACGGGGACGAGGACGACCTGCTCGCCGGGCTGCTCTACGAGTCGGTGGCCTGCGACGAGGCGACCGCGCGGGTGGCGGTCGCGGCGCTCGACGGAGACGAGCGCGGGGCGCTGCTGGCGGACCTCGTGGGAGCTCGCGAGAACCGACGCCACCGTCCCGGCCGCGGCCTCGAGCGCCTCCGCTACCGGTTCGAGATCGTCTCGGACTACGGCGCGTTCCGCGACCTCCAGCGCCACCGGATGCTCACCGTCCAGTGGCAGCCGCTGACGCCCGAGCTCGGCGCCGAGGTGCCCGAGGAGGTGGCGCTGGCCGGCGGCGGGGACGACTACCGTCGCGCGCTGACACGCTCCGCCGAGGCGTGGCAGGCGCTCGTCGACGCGGGCCGCCCGCGCGAGGCGAGCTACGCCGTCTGCCTCGGCTACCGGATCCGCTACGTCCTGGACCTCAACGCGCGCGCCGCCATGCAGCTCGTCGAGCTGCGCTCCGGGCGGGAGGGCCACCCCTCCTACCGCGCCGTCGCGCAAGAGATGCACCGCCTGATCGCCGAGGTCCATCCGACGGTCGGCGCCGCGATGCGCCACGTCGACCACAGCGTCGAGCCGCGACTCGAGCGGATCCTCAGCGAGATGCGCGCCGAGCGGCGCCACGGCTGAGCAGCCCCTCCCGGGCGTCAAGCACTGCAACGGCCCGCCCGCGACGTGCGCCCCGCGGCGGCGCCTGCCACGCTTCGGGCCCCCGATGTCGCTCCTCGCCCTCCTCTGCGCGGTCGTCGCGCTCGTGCTCCTCGTGCCGGTGCGGATCGCGCTGCAACGGCGTTGGACGGGCACGAGCGGCGTCGTGCTCGCGGGCGCCGCGCCGGGACCGCCGCGGACCGCGCGCGGCTTGATGGCGGGCGGCACGCTGCTCGTGGGCGCCGGCCCGCTCCTGCACCTCGCGGGCCTCGACGGGCTCGCGTGGGAGCCCGCCGACCCGTTCCTGACCCGCGCGACCGGCTTCCTGCTCGCCGCCGGCGGCATCGGCTGGACCTTCTGGGCCCAGGTGACGATGCGCGACGCGTGGCGGATCGGCCAGGACGACGCCGAGCGCCTGCCGCTCGTCACCGCCGGCCCGTTCGCGACGGTGCGCCACCCGATCTACAGCGGCATGGTCGCGATCGCGCTCGGCATCACGCTGCTGGACGCCACCGGCCCCGGGCTGCTCGGGGCGCTCCTCCTGAGCACCGGCGCGATCGTCCAGGCCCTCCGCGTCGAGGAGCCCCACCTCCGCGAGGTGCATGGGACGGCGTACTGGGACTGGGCTCGACACACGGGCCGGTTCCTCCCCCGGATGCGCTGAGCGGCAGCGCCCGGACCGGACACCAGCCCGCCCGCCCCGGGCTCGACACACCGGCCGGGTCCTCCCCCGGAGGCGCTGAGCGGCAGCGCCGGCCGCGGATCAGTCCAGCAGGCCGCGGCGCATCGCCTCGGCGACGGCCGCCGCGCGCTCGGGCACGCCGAGCTTCGCGTACACGTTCTGGGTGTGGGTCTTCACCGTCGCGGCGCCGATCTGCAGCTCCCGTGCGATCGCCGGGCCCGACTTGCCGTCGGCGATCAGGCGCAGGATCTGGTGCTCGCGGGGCGAGAGCGACGGCCGGGCTTCGACGGCCACGCGATCGCGGACCTCGTTGGCCAGCACCTGCTGGACGACGCTCGCCAGCACCGTGCCGCCGCGGGCGATCTCCGCCACGGCGTCGGCGATCTCGTCGCGCGTGGCGTCCTTCGAGAGGTAGCCGTTGACCCCGAGCCGGACGGCGTCGAAGACCTGGTCGCCGGCGGCATCGCCCGAGAGGATCATGACCTTGCAGTCCAGTCCGTCGTGGCGGATCGCCTTGAGGATCTCCAAGCCGGTCATCCGCGGGAGCTGGATGTCGAGCACGACGAGCTGCGGGCGCAGCTCCTGGATCTGCTGCCAGGCCCGGATCCCGTCGGAGGTCCAGCCGACGAGCTCGACCTCCTCGCGGGCACCGAGGATGCGCAGCAGGCTCTCGAGGTACAGCGGGTGGTCCTCGGCGAGGTAGACCGTCGTGTGCGTATCCGACACGGTCCTCAATCTACCGTCCACCCGGGCGATCGTCCGCCGCCGCGCCGGACGATCGATCGAGGTGCTCCTCCCCCGATCGGTGGATGACCGTCCGCAGCGCGGCCGTCGCCCGCTCGCAGCCGCGCGTCACGGCGTTGCGGGGGCGTCGCGCCGGTCGGCACGGCGTCCGTGACCCGGACCGTTTGTCGCCCGGGTGATTTCGCTGCGCGGGCTCGCCGGCGCGCCGCCCCGCGCCGGGCGTGCAGCCGCCGCACGGCATCCCCGGGCGGGCAGGTCACCGCGGCCTGCGCCGCTCCGGCGGATCCGGCGCCCCGAGCCCGTGGGTCGGCCAGCCGCCCCGGGGGCTCGAGCGCCTCAGAAGATCGTGGGCAGCGAGCGCCCGACGGCCTCGACGGTGTCCATCAGCGGGCCCGGCACGATGCCCAGCACGAGGACCGCAGCGCCGGAGATGCCGGCGACGACGGTCGTCGGCCAGACGGCGCCGGGGACCGCCGGCTCGGCGGCGGCCGAGGCCGGCGCGCGCACGCCGGAGAGGGCGTCCCCGACCGGATCGGCGCCCGCGAGCGGCGCGACCGCCGTGGCGGGCGCCGGCGTCTCGCGCGGCGCGCCGGACCAGACGCGCGCGATGAGGCGCAGGTAGTACGCGAACGAGATCATCGACCCGACGACGAGGACGATCGCAAGCCACGCGTAGTCGCCGTCGACCGCGGACTCGATGATCCGGAGCTTCGCGACGAAGCCGACGGTCGCCGGCACGCCCGCGAGACCGAGCAGCGACAGCGTCAGGGCCACGGCGTGCACCGGGCGACGCTGCGCGAGACCCTCGAAGGCCGCGCCGTCGTCGGTGCCGGACTCGCGCTCGACCGCGGCGACGACCGCGAACGCGGCGGCCGTCATCACGAGGTAGGCGAGGACGTAGAACGTCGTCGCCTGGGCGCCGAGCTGGGTGCCGACGACGACGCCGACGAGCATGTAGCCCGCCTGGGCGACCGACGAGAAGGCGAGCAGGCGCTTCGCCGAGGACTGGCCGAGCGCGCCGACGTTGCCGACGATCATCGCGATCACCGCGAGAGCGGCGAGCACCGGGCCCCAGACGTCGGAGACGCCCGGCAGCGCGACGTCGAACAGGCGGATCATCGCCACGAGCGTCGCGACCTTCGTCGCCGTCGCCATGAACGTCGTCACGGCCGTCGGCGCGCCCTCGTAGACGTCGGGCGTCCACTGGTGGAACGGCGCCACCGACGCCTTGAAGCAGAGCCCGACGATCGCCATCGCCATGCCGCCGAGCAGCAGCACGTCGTCGCGCAGGGCCGCGTCGCCGAGCGCCGTGCGGATCGCCGCGTAGTCGGTCGACCCCGTGGCGCCGTAGATCAGCGCGAAGCCGTAGAGCAGCGTCGCCGAGCCGACCGACCCGACGATGAGGTACTTCAGCCCGGACTCGAGCGAGCGTCGGCGGTGCAGCTCGGTCGCGGCGAGGATGTACAACGGGATCGACAGCAGCTCGAGCCCGACGAAGGTCACGACGAGGTTCTGCGCGCCGGCGAAGACGACCATGCCGGCGCCGGACACGAGCAGCAGGCCGTGGAACTCGCCATGGGCGGCCTCGCGCGGCGCGGCGGTGCCGACGCCCAGGAGCGTCGCGGCGACGCCCGCGGCGGCGACCCCGATCGCCGTCAGCAGGTAGAGCGGATCGAGCGCCAGCGCGCCCGAGATGAGGGCGCCGCGCTCGTCCCACTGCCAGACGGCGAGTCCGGCGGCGGCGGCGAACGAGACGATCGTCAGGAACGGCACGACGCCGTAGCGCGCGACGCGCGAACGCAGGAGCCCGACGAGCAGCACGACGATCGAGCCGCCGAGGAGGGCCAGCAGTGGCGAGAGCCCCGCCCAGTCGATGTCGGGAGCCTTGACGGCGGCGGAGACGAGCGAGCTCATCGGCCGGCACCTCCAGTGGTGGGATCGACGGGCTGTCCGGTCGACGGGTCGATGGGCACGGCGCCGCTCGGGTCGACGGGCTGCCCGGTGCTCGGGTCGACCGGCACGGCCTGACCGCCCGACGGGTCGACGGGCTGCCCGGTCGTCGGATCGATCGCCTGCCCGGTCGACGGGTCGACGGGCACGGCGCCGCTCGGATCGGCCGGCTGTCCGGTCGCCGGGTCGACCGCCTGGCCGGCGGCGCCCTGGGCACCGGTCGCACCCGCCGCGGCGGCGCGACCCGCGGTGCTCTCCTCGAGCATCGAGCGGGCCTTCTCCGGATCCGCGGCCGCCGCCGCACCGAGCACCGACTGCGTGCCCGCGCGGTCGCTGGCGCGCAGCGTCTGCTGCGGGTGCACGGCGAGGGCGACGATGAGGAGCACCGGCACGCCGAGCAGCAGCAGCTCGCTCGGCGACAGGTCGCGGCTGACGACCTTCGGCCCGACTCGGTTGTGGGTCGTGCGGATGAAGAGCCGCAGCGCGTAGACGGCGGCGAGCGCCACGCCGATCGCGGCGACGCACGCCAGCGCGATCGACGCGCCCTCCCAGACCCCGCGGAGGATGAGGAACTCGCCGACGAAGTTCGACGTGCCCGGCATCGCCAGCACGGCGTACGTCACGACCACGAAGAGGACCGCGAAGACCGGCGCGCGGAATGCCACGCCGCCCATGTCGCGGATGTCCTCCGATCCGCCGGCTCGCGACGCGAGGATGCCGACCGCGAGGAACGCGGGCAGCACCACGAGGCCGTGGTTCACCGACTGGAGGATCGCGCCGGACGCGCCGTCCGTGCGGAAGCTGAAGACGCCG
This sequence comes from Patulibacter sp., assembly GCA_023268575.1. Taxonomy (GTDB): domain Bacteria; phylum Actinomycetota; class Thermoleophilia; order Solirubrobacterales; family Solirubrobacteraceae; genus Patulibacter. Next base: position 3,741 of record JALRCL010000346.1, on the reverse strand, counting down.
AGCGTGATGAAACCGAGCTGCGCGATCGACGAGTAGCCGAGCACGAGGCGCGCGTCGACGGTCGTCAGCGCGATCGAGCTCGCGTAGAGGATCGACAGCACCGCGATGATCAGGACGACCCAGCGGAGGTCGGCCGCGCCGTTGGGCAGCAGCGGCAGCGCGACGCGGAGGAAGCCGTAGACGGCGACCTTCGACAGCACGCCGGAGAAGACCGCCAGCACCGGCAGCGGGAGCGTCTTGTAGCCCTCGCGCAGCCACCCGTGGATCGGGAACGCCGGCATCTTCACGAGGAAGGCGGCGGCGAAGCAGGCGAAGATCCAGCCCTGGCTGCCCTCCGGCACGCCCCGCTGGGCGAGGTCGGCGAAGGAGAAGCTGATCGACTGGCCGTCCGGCGTGGCGAGGACGCCGATCGCGACCGCACCGACGAGCATCAGCAGCGAGCCGACGAGGGTGTAGACGACCATCCGCGTGACCGCGCGGACCTTGTCGCTGCCCGGCGGATCCGTCCCCCAGCCCACGGCGAGGAAGAAGAACGGGATGAGCATCAGGTCGAAGAACGCGACGAACAGGAGCAGGTCCTGCGCCACGAGCGCGCCGATGACGCCGGTGTAGGCGACCCCGAGGTGGAAGTAGTACGTGCCGGGGCGCTCGACCTCCGACACGCCCCCGCCGCCGAGCGCCGACCACGCGAAGGTGAACGTGAAGCCGACCGCGGCGAGCAGCAGGAGCCACGCGTTCAGCCCGTCCAGGCCGAGGGCGTAGTGGACGCCGAGGGCGCCGATCCACGTCTCGTCGGTCGCGTGCTGCAGGCCGGGCGTCGCCGACTCGAAGTCGACGAGGAAGCCGATCGCCAGCGCGAGGCTCAGGAGCGAGCCGCCCAGCGCGACCCAGCGGACGAGCGCGCGCGGGACGGCGAGCCCGACGAGGGCGATCGCCAGCGGCAGCCAGAGGAGGATCGAGAGATGCAGCATCAGGAGGCGATCAGGACGACGACGAGGACGACGACGAGGCCGCTGAGCACGACCGCCGCGTAGCTGCGCAGGAAGCCCGACTGCGCCCGCCGCACGAGCGCCGAGGCGCCGCGCGTGGCGCCGGTGGCGCCGCCCATGAGGGCGCCCCCGACGACGAGCCGCTCGAACGCGTCGTGGCTGAGGCGCCCGATGGCCCGGGTCGGCCGCACGATCAGGAGATCGATCAGCTCGTCGAACCACCACTTGTTCACGAAGAGCTTGTGGATCGGCGCGAACCGCTCCTGCCAGCCGGCCGAGATCGCGGTGGCGGGCTCGCCGCGCTCCAGCGGGCGGGCCCAGATCCGGTAGGCGACGTAGATGCCGGCGAGGCCGAGGAGCGTCCCGACCGCCATGCCGCCGAGGATGAGGCCCGTGCCCGGGTGCGCCGGGTGGGCGACGTCGGCGAACGTCGGCTCGAGGAAGTGCTCCAACGGCGTGAGGACCTTCGGGATCCCGAGCAGGCCGCCGAGGACCGCCAGCACCGCGAGGCCGCCCATGGCGATCCGCATCGGCAGGGCGCGCTCGGCGATGTGGTGCTCGGGGCCCGGGAAGCCGACGTCGGTGTCCTCGATCTCGCCGGTGCCCGGGTTGCGGTGCACGTCGGCGTGGTGGAGGTGGCCCTCCTCGAGCTCCTTGGCCTCCGGGACCGGCGGGCCCCAGAAGGCACGGAAGATCATCCGCCAGGTGTAGACGGCGGTGAGGAACGCGCCGATGTAGCCGCCGACGACGAGGATCCAGTGCCAGCCGCCCTCCTCGGCGAGGACCGCGAGGATCTCGTCCTTCGAGAAGAAGCCGGAGAACGGCGGGATGCCGGCCAGGGCCAGGCCGCCGATGACGAACGCCGCGAACGTGAACGGCATCGCCTTGCGGAAGCCGCCCATCTTGTCCAGCGACTGCTCGCCGGCCATCGCGGCGATGAGCGAGCCGGCCGCCATGAAGAGCAGGGCCTTGAAGAACGCGTGGGTGGCGAGGTGGAACATGCCCGCCACGTAGGCCCCGGCCGAGACGCCCATGATCATGTAGCCGATCTGGGACATCGTCGAGTAGGCGATGACGCGCTTGAGGTCGGTCTGCGTCAGGCCGATCGTGCCGGCGACCAGCAGCGTCGCCAGGCCGATGCAGGCGCCGACGGCCATCGCCGTCTCCGACAGCTGGAAGAGCGGGTGCAGGCGGGCGATGAGGTAGACGCCCGCGGTGACCATCGTCGCCGCGTGGATCAGCGAGGAGACCGGGGTCGGGCCCTCCATCGCGTCCGGCAGCCAGGTGTGGAACGGCAGCTGGGCGGACTTCGCGAACGCGCCGACCATGATCAGCAGGAGCGCCGCGGTGAGGGAGCCCGTCGAGGCGGTGCCGCCCTCGCCGAAGGTCTCCTTCGCGACCGCGAACGTGTCGATGAAGTCGACCGTGCCGGTCTTCGACAGCAGGAGGATCGCGCCCAGCACGAGGCCGATGTCGCCGACGACGTTGATGACGAACGCCTTGAGGCCGGCGGTCGTCGCCGTCGTGCGGCGGTACCAGAAGCTCACGAGCATGTAGCTCGCCGCGCCGACGAACGCCCAGCCGACGATCAGCAGGACGAAGTTGCCCGCGAGGACGAGCAGGAGCATCGAGAAGACGAAGAAGTTCAGGTACGCGAAGAACCGCGAGTACCCCTCGTCGCCCCGCATGTAGGCCATCGAGTAGAGGTGGATGAGCGTCGAGACGCCCGTCACCACGAGGAGCATCGTCACCGACAGCGGGTCGACGAGGATCTCCATCCGCACGTCGACCCCGCCGACCTTGGCGTAGTCCCAGAGCGATGAGGCGATCTGGCGGTGGTGCTCGTCCTTGCCCTGCAGCCCGATGAGGGCGAGGACGCTGAAGAGGAACGAGCCGCCGATCGTGGCGGTGCCGATGACGCCGGCGACCGGCCCGCGCCAGAGGCGGAAGCCGAGGCCGAGCGCGAGCGCGCCGAAGAGGGGAAGGGCCAGGACGATCCAGCCCGCAGCGGTGGGACTCATCAGCCGTGCAGCTCCCGCAGCTCGTCCACGTCGACGGCGACCTTGTTCCGGTAGAGGGCCACGACGATGCCCAGGCCGACCGCGACCTCGGCCGCGGCCACGACGATCACCACGAGCGCGAAGACGTGGCCGTCGAGGTTGCCGTGCATCTTCGCGAAGGCGAGCAGGGCGAGGCTCGAGGCGCCGAGCATGAGCTCGAGGCAGAGGAGGACCAGCAGCGGGTTGCGGCGCGTGATCACGCCGGCCGCGCCGATGGCGAAGACGATCGCGGAGACCGCGAGGTACCAGCCGATGTCCATCTCAGCCCTCCTCTCCGCCGTCGCGGGACGCGGACGCGCCGGAGGCCGTGCCGCCGTCGGGTCGCGAGCCGCTCGGGAGCTTCGTGTTGACCGCGCCCGGGACGGGGTTGATCGCGCCGATGCCCTCGCGCATCGAGCCGGTGCCGGTCGGGGCCAGCAGGTCGAGGGCCGCGATCATCCGCGTCTCGCCCGGCAGCGTGCCGCCGCGACGGCGGGCCAGGACGACCGCGCCGACGGCCGCGACGAGCAGCAGGAACGACGCGAGCTCGAACGGCAGCAGGAACTTCGTCAGCAGGAGCTCGCCGATCTGGCCGGGCGACCCGAAGTCGGCGCCGACCGCGGCCCCGTCGGAGTCGATCGCCTTCAGGCCGGAGCCCAGCAGCGCGATGCCGAAGGTCGCCGCCACGCCGATCGCGATGAGGCCCGCGAGCC
>JALRCL010000897.1 GCA_023268575.1 Patulibacter sp. | reverse complement strand
TGCAACGCGTTCGTCCTGAAGCCCTCGGAGCGCGACCCGTCCGTGCCGCTGCGCCTCGCCGAGCTCGCGCTCGAGGCGGGCCTCCCGGCGGGGATCCTCAACGTCGTCAACGGCGACAAGGAGGCCGTCGACGCGCTCCTGGACTCCGAGACGATCCGCGCGATCGGGTTCGTCGGCTCGACGCCGATCGCCCAGTACATCTACGCGCGGGCCGCGGAGACCGGCAAGCGCGCGCAGTGCTTCGGCGGCGCGAAGAACCACGCGATCGTCATGCCCGACGCCGACCTCGACGAGGTCGTCGACGCGCTGATCGGCGCCGGCTACGGCTCGGCGGGGGAGCGGTGCATGGCGATCTCCGTCGCGGTCCCCGTCGGCGAGGAGACGGCCGACCGGCTCGTCGCGGCGCTGAAGCCGCGCGTCGAGGCGCTGCGGGTCGGCGCCCCGGAGGATCCCGACGTCGACTACGGGCCGCTCGTGACCGCCGCGGCCCGCGACCGGGTCGCCGAGTACGTCCAGATCGGCGTCGACGAGGGCGCCGAGCTCGTGGTCGACGGCCGGGAGGGCCGGGTCGACGGCGACCCCGACGGCTTCTACATCGCCGGGTCGCTCTTCGACCGCGTCCAGCCGCACCACCGGATCTACCGCGAGGAGATCTTCGGCCCGGCGCTGATGGTCGTCCGCGCCCGGGACTTCGAGCACGCGCTGGCGCTGCCCTCCGAGCACGACTACGGCAACGGCGCCGCGATCTTCACCCGAGACGGCCACGCCGCGCGCGAGTTCGCGCGGCGGATCGACACGGGGATGATCGGGATCAACGTCCCGATCCCCGTCCCGATCGCCTACCACACGTTCGGCGGCTGGAAGCGCTCCGGCTTCGGCGACCTGAACCAGCACGGCCCGGACGCGATCCGCTTCTACACGAGGACGAAGACCGTCACGTCCCGCTGGCCGGAGCCGCGGGACGCCGACGCCGCGCCCGCAGGCGGCGCGTCGTTCGTCATCCCGACGATGTCCTGACGGCCGCGCCGCGCGCGACGACCCCGACGATGCGAGGACCCGAGATGGTCACCACGAGCGCCGACCCGGCGCCGTTCCACCTCGACGACGACCGGCACGAGATCCGCGCCCTGGCCCGCCGGTTCGCCGACGACCGGATCGCGCCGCACGCCGTCGCCTGGGACCACGGGAAGGTCCTGCCGATCGACGTGCTGCGGGAGGCCGGCGAGCTCGGCTTCGGCGCCGTCTGCTGCGGCGAGGAGCACGGCGGCAGCGGGATGGGACGGCTCGACGCCGCGCTGATCTTCGAGGCGCTCGGCACCGGGTGCCCGACGGTCGCCGCCTACGTCTCGATCCACAACATGGCGACGTGGATGATCGACGCCTTCGGCGACGACGAGCAGCGCGCTCGGTGGGTCCCGCGGCTGGCGACGATGGAGACGCTGGGGGCCTACTGCCTGACGGAGGCGGGCGCCGGCTCCGACGCCGCCGCGCTGTCCACGACGGCGCGTCTGGAGGGCGACGCGTACGTCCTCGACGGCGGCAAGCAGTTCATCTCCGGCGCCGGCACGGCGGGGCTCTACGTCGTCATGGCCCGGACCGGCGGGCCGGGGCCGAAGGGGATCTCCGCGTTCGTCGTCGAGGACGGCACGCCGGGCCTCTCCTTCGGCAAGCAGGAAGAGAAGATGGGCTGGCGGGCCCAGCCGACCGCCGCGGTGAACCTCGACGGCTGCCGCGTCCCGGTCGGCAACCGCCTGGGGGAGGAGGGCAGCGGCTTCCGGATCGCCATGGCCGGCCTGGACGGCGGCCGCCTGAACATCGGCGCCTGCTCGCTCGGCGGGGCGCAGGCGGCGCTGGAGAAGACGATCCGCTACGTCGGCGAGCGCGAGCAGTTCGGCGGGCCGATCGGGCGCTTCCAGGCCGTGCAGTTCGCCGTCGCCGACATGGCGACCGAGCTGGAGATGGCGCGGACGTTCCTCTGGCGCGCGGCGGCGGCGCTGGACGCCGGCGACCCCGACCGCACGCGCCTCTGCGCGATGGCCAAGCGG
>JALRCL010000332.1 GCA_023268575.1 Patulibacter sp. | reverse complement strand
CCGTACCCGGTGCGCCGCAACGGCACGCCGATCCGGATCGGCGTCGGCGGTCCCGTCGGCTCCGGCAAGACGGCGCTCGTCGCCGCGCTCTGCCGGCGGCTCGCCGACCGCTTCCCGATCGCCGTCGTCACGAACGACATCTACACCCGCGAGGACGCCGAGGCGCTGCTGCGCGCCGGGGTCCTGCCGGACGAGCGGATCGTCGGCGTGGAGACCGGCGGCTGCCCGCACACCGCCATCCGCGACGACATCTCGATGAACGCCCGGGCGATCGAGGACCTCGAGGACCGCTTCCCGGAGCTGCGGCTCGTGCTCGTGGAGAGCGGCGGCGACAACCTCGCGGCGAACTTCAGCCCGGAGCTCGTCGACTGCGCGATCTACGTCATCGACGTGGCGGGCGGCGACGACGTCCCGCGCAAGGGCGGGCCGGGGATGACGCGCTCGGAGCTGCTCGTCATCAACAAGGTCGACCTCGCCCCGCTCGTGGGCAGCGACGTCCCGATGATGGTCCGCGACGCGGACGCGCTGCGCGCCGGCGCGCCGACCCTCGCGGTCTCCGTCATGCACGGCGACGGGTTCGACGGGGTCGTCGACTGGGTCGCGACCGCGGTGCTCGAGCGCCGCTGGACGCCGGCCACCTCGACGGCCCGCCCGGACCACCACCACCGCCACGACCCGGACCACCACCACGCCGACGAGCACCGGCACGGCCACCAGCACGCGTGAGCGCCGTCGCCCCGGACCAGGAGCGCACCGCACCTCCGGCCCCGCCGGCCGCGATCCCGGACGGGCCGACCGCGCGCGCCCATCGCCACGGGCGCCTGGCCGCGACGATCGAGCGCCGACGCGGACGGGGCGCCCTGACGGCGCAGGAGATCGCGTTCCCCGCAGGGACGGTGCGCCTCACGGAGCCCGACGGCGACGGCGTCGTCGAGCTCCAGCAGACCGCGCCCTCCGGCGGCCTCCTCGGCGGCGACCGCCTGGAGGTCGCGGTGCGGGTCGGACGCGACGTCCAGGCCTCGCTCGTGACCCAGGGCGCGACGCGGGTCTACCGCCCCGCCGACGGGCGCAGCCCGACGGAGCTGCGCACCAGCCTGGCGGTCGCCGGCGGCGCCCGCGTCGAGTGGGTGCCCCACCACCTGCTCCTCTACCGCGGTGCGCACGTCCACCAGCGGACGGCGATCGACGTCGCGCCCGACGCCGGCCTGCTGGCCTGGGAGGCGCTGTCGGCCGGACGCACCGCCCGCGGCGAGCGGTTCGCCTGGGCCGGGCTCGACACGCGGCTGCGCATCACCCGCGCGGGACGGCCGCTCCTCGCCGACGGCGCGGTGCTCGAAGGCGGCGGCGAGCCCTTCGACGGCGCCGACCTCTGCGCCACCGTCGTCGCCGTGCTGCCGCACGCCGGCGCCGGCGCCGCCGACGGCCTGGCGAACGCCCTGCACGACGTCCTGACGGCGGCGGGCGGGGTGCTCGGCTCCGCCTCGGTCCCCGTGCCCGGGTGCGTCGTGGCACGGGTCCTGGGGCGCGACGCGCCGGCGACCTACCGGGCGCTGCACGGCGTGCGCGAGGGCATCCGGGCGGCGCTCGGCCTCCCGCGGCCGTCGCGCCCGATCGCCTGAGGCGCGACGCCGCGACCGCCGCTGAGCACGCGCCGCCACGCGGGCGGTTCCGGCGCTCGGACCCTTGGCCCCCCGGACAGCCCCACGGCACGGGACGAGCGCGAGGATGGACCCTCCGGCGGCGCGTCTCGGCGCGCCGCCGGAGACCGTTCCGGACGGCCCGACCGCGCGCGTCGCGGGTGACCCAGGCGCTCGCGATCCGGGTCCCAGCGCCGACCATCCCGGCGCGACGGAGCCGGTCCCGAACCCGGGCGAGCTGCCGGCCGCCCACGGACGGGCGAGAGGCGCTGCTGCGGGTCCCGACCGCTCAGCCGCGCCGGGCGCCCGCGCGCTCCAGCGCGTCGCCGCAGGCCGTCGCGACGTCCCGCCCCAGCGACGCGACGGCGCCCCGCCGGTCCCCGCGGCGCAGGAGCGACCGCGCGGCGAGGCCCGCGGCCCGGTGCGGGGCCAGGACCCGCGACGGACGGCGCCGGCGGGCGAAGACCTCGAGCATCGCGGCCGCGATCGACGGGTCGCCGACGGCGGCGCGGTAGACCTCGGCCTCCAGCGGCGTCAGCGCGGTGCCGCGGGCCAGCACGTTCGTCCACTGGTAGACTTCGAGGCACTCGCGCTCGCGCTCGCGCTCCCAGCGCGCGGTCGTCGCGTCGAGGGCCGCCGGGTCGTCGAGCACGGGCGCGACGGCTTCCCCGAGCCGGCGCCCGTAGTGCAGCGCGTCGCGGATCCCTTGCGCGGTCACCGGGTCCTTGAAGTGGCCGGCGTCGCCGGCGAGCGCCCAGCCCGGTCCGGCGCTGCGCCGGAAGTAGCTCGCGATCCCCGTCGCCGAGCGGACCTTGCCGACCATCTCCGCGCCGGCGAGACGCCGCGCGAGCTCCGGGATCCGGGCGATCGTCGCCCGGTAGGCCGCGGTCCGGTCGGCGGTGAACGCGTCGCGTCGCGCGACCGGCGGCTGGACGAGGACGAGCACGAGGCCGTCGTCGCAGGGGAACGCGGTGCCGAGCTCGGCGCCGGAGCGCCACTGGGCCGCGACCGACCGCCGGTCCCCGGCGTCCGGGTCGTCGCGCCAGTAGGCGAAGAAGCAGTCCCGGCCGCTGCGGCGCTCGCGCTCGGGCTCCGAGGCCCCGACCTCCTGCGCGACCCGGCTGCGGCGGCCGTCGGCGCCGATCACCAGCGGCGCCCGCAGGGTCGTCTCCTGGCCGTCGCGGTCGCGCACCGTCACGCCGGCGACGCGGTCCCCGTCGCGTGCGAGCCCGGTGACGGTGCAGCGCTCGCGGACCTCCGCCCCGGCGCGCCGCGCGGCGTCGACCAGCGCGGCGTCGAGGGCGGGCCGGCGCACGCAGAGCCCGTGATCGATCCCGTCCACGACGGGCTGGTCGACCTCGATCTCCATCCCGGCCGCGCCGGCCAGCGCCCGGGTCAGGGGCGGTGCGCCGGTCGCGAGCACGGCGTCCAGCGCCCCGAGCCGGCGCAGCTCCGCGACGCCCGCGGGCCACAGGAGGTGCGTCGAGAGCGTGTCGGACGGGAACGCCGCCCGGTCGAGCACGAGCGCGCGCCGGCCGGCGCGCGCGAGCGCGACCGCGACCGCGGATCCGGCGCAGCGCGCACCGACGACGAGCACGTCGGCATCGCGCCCGGGAGCGCCGCTCGTGGCCGCCGGCCGGGGCGCCGTCGCGGGATCCGGGCGCGTCGCCGTGGCGGCCTCCGCCCCCCTCATCCGAGGTCGAGGAGGTTCGGCTGACCGGCCTTGAATCGCGCGGCGTCGAGCTGCTTCAACGGCTCGAGCGCGGGCAGCTTGTACAGCGACCAGAACCGCGGCGGGTCCTTCGGGGAGTCGGCGGCCTCGAGGATCGCCTTCGCCGCGGCGCGGCCCGACGTGTTGGCGCCCTCCATCGTCGCGAGGTCGACGTTCGTCTGGAGGTGGTCGCCGCCGAGGAAGAGGTTCGGGATCCGGGTACGGGCGGTCGGGCGCTTCGCCCACGTGCCGACGGTGTTCACCAGCAGCGGCGTGACGTTGCGGTTCTGCCCCGTCCGGCCGTTCCAGACGATCCCCGGGTCGAGCATCCAGCTGTGGATCGCGCCGCGGTCGAGCTTCCGGCCGGCCGTCTCGTGGCGCCGGATCTGCTCCCAGACCTCGACGGCGATCTCGGTCGGCGAGCACCGCTTCGCCGGCTTGCCGAACACGACGCCGGGCGCGTCCCAGTTGGAGATGTCGACCGAGAGCACGTCGACGACGCGACCGTCGCCGTAGTCGCGCGCCATCCGCCGCTCCTTCCAGAACTGCGCCTGGGTCAGCGCGGTGAGCGCCCACGGGGCGTCGAGGAAGGAGATGTGGCCGCGGACGAGGCCGGGGCTCTTCGTCAGGAAGTACTGGATGCCCACCATCCAGTCGGTCTTCAGCGCGTTCATGCCCTCCAGCGACGGGTCGGCGCGGAGGATCTCGGCGTTCATCAGCGGCCGCGTGCGCTCGACGGGCGCTGCGATGACGTACCAGTCGGCGGTCACCGTCCGGCGGCGCTTGCGGGCGTTGCGCACGCGCACCGACGCGACACGACCGTCGCGCATCTCGACGTGCTCGGCGGCCCAGCCGACCTGGAACCGGACGCCGAGCGACTCCAGGTGGTGGACCCACGGGTCGATCCACGCCTCGTTCGTCGGCAGGTCGAGGACGCGGTCCAGCTCGCCGTCGTTGCCGAGGCCCATGATGTTGAAGACGAACGCCTCGCCCATGTTCCCGATCGTGCGGGTGGAGGCGAGCGTCTCCTTCGCGGCGACGAGGTTGCGGGTCAGGCCGGCCGCGAGGACCCGCTGGTACTCCTTCGAGCGGCTCCCGGCGCCGACGAACTCCCACCAGCTGCGCTGCTCCCACTGGCCGAAGCGGCGCGCGTCGGAGGAGGTCAGGAAGACGAGCAGGCGCTCGACGAAGTACGCGAGCTCGTGCGGCGGGACGCCGGTGCCGCTGAGCATGTCGGTGAGCGTCTTGCGCAGCCCGTCGACGGTGAAGAGGCCGACCGGGTCCGGACCGATCCCCAACGGCCCGGCGTCCGCCTTCCCGTCCGCCCGCAGGAACTGGCCCTCGCTGGCGGCCACGAGGTGATCGCCCACCGTCTTGCCGCGCAGGTGCGGGATCCGCCGCATCGTGTTCGGGACGTGGTGGTAGAAGCCGGGGAAGAACCGGAACCCGTGCTCGCCCGGCAGGTCCTTGCGTCCGCCGGTGCCCGAGCCGGCCAGCGGGATGCTCCGGGCCTTGCCGCCGAGGGCGTTGCGCTCGTAGACGGTGACCTGGAAGCCGCGCTCGGCGAGCTCGTGGGCCGCGGTGAGGCCGGCCATGCCGCCGCCGAACACGGCGACGCTGCGGCCGCGCGTGACCTGCCGGCGAGCCCCCTGGGCCCAGGCCGGCGCGGCGAGCGCCGCGCCCGCGGCCGCGGCGCCGACGGCCCCCTGCTGCACGAACCGCCGGCGGGAGAGCCCCTCCCCCGCGGTCGTCGTCGGATCCGTCTGCCCACCCATCGCTCCACCCGTTCCTTCCGTGACGCCGGTCGCGGCCCGGCGGGACGCGACGAGCGGCGATCGTCCCCCGAGGACCGCCGTCGTCGGTGGCGTCCCACCGGGCGCCGCGACTGCGCACTCGTGCCGCCGAACGCGACCGTAACCGACACCTCTGTCGGTTGTCAACGGATCGGGAAACGCGGCGTTCCCGCCTTCGCGAAGGCCGATGCAGCGAGGTTGGCCACTGGTAGCCTGCGCGCATGTCGGTTCCGTCGGCACCGTCCGGCCGCACGATGCCCGACGGCGAGCAAGCGGCCGAGGCGCCGCGCCGGCGGCTCTCCGGGGCCGCCCGCCGCGGGGCGATCCTCCGTGGCGCGCTCGGCGTCTTCGCCGAGCGCGGCTACGACGGGACGAGCATGGCCGAGCTCGGCACGGCCGCCGGGGTGACGCGGACGGTCCTCTACGACCACTTCCGCTCGAAGCAGGAGCTCTACGTCGCGCTCGTGGAGCAGCAGAACGCGCTCTTCCTCGGCCACGTCGGGGCACGGATCACCGGCGAGGGCTCCACCAGCGAGCGGATGCGGGCGACGATCGACGCCGTCTTCCACTTCGCCCAGGCCCACCCGTCCGCATGGGCGCTGCTGTTCGGCGCGGTGACCGGCGCCGACGACGCCGTCGCCGACACCCGCCGCGCCCTGCGGGCCGGACAGGTCGACGCCGTCGCCGCGCTCCTCGCGCGCGACGCCCACGAGGCGGGCCTCGACCGCGACCCGCAGCAGATGGCCGTCATCGTCGAGATGCTCATCGGCGCGCTGACCGGCGCGGTGGCGTGGTGGCGCCGCGAGCCCTCCACCGCCCGCGGCGCGGTGGTCGACGCGGCGATGGAGCTGCTCTGGACCGGGCTCGGTCGCCCGGCCGCCGAGCGCGACCGTGCCTGAGGCACCAGCGCGCGCGACAGGCGCCGTCGGGGCGCGTGGAGCGCCGGGCCCACCGCCGGAGCCCGGACCGCCACGCCGGCGGGCGGCGGCCCGCCCGTCCACGCTCGACGGGCTCAGGCCGGGCCCACCACGAGCGCCTCGTGGAGCGCCGCGACCTGGGCGGCGACCTCGGGCAGCTGCTCGAGCAGCGCGGTGCGGTCGCGCAGCTCGCCGAGCAGCGCCTGGACCTCGGCGAGCGTGACCTGCGTCTCGGTCAGCGCCCCCGTCACGGTGACGAGGGTGCCCTCGACCGTCGTCAGCGTGCCTTCGACCGTCGAGAGCGTGGCGCTGACGGTGCCGAGGGTCCCGTCGACGTTGCCGAGCGTGCCGGAGACCTCCGAGAGCGTCGAGCCGACCTCGCTGAGCGTGCCGTCGACCCGTCCGAGGACGACGTCGACGTTCGCGATCGTGCGGTCGGCACGACCGAGGATCTCGGCCGGGTTCTTCGGGATCAGGCGAGCCATGCGGTCCTTCCGGGTCGGGCGCCGCACCGTCGCGCACGGGTCGCGCGAGGCGGGCAGGGCCATTTGCTACTCACGGTCGGAAGTGTCGCGGGTCGACGGACCGCACGTCAACCCGAGCGCCCGACCACGGCGTCCCGGCACCGGCCGAGCACGTCCGCCACGCCGCCTCGCGAGCGCGCTCACGCCCGACGACCGGCACCGCGCCAGGACGCTTCGCCGCAGAAAGTTCGCTTGCTACGTTCGACGGGCGTCGGTCGTCGCTCGGCCGACCGCGCCTCGCCTCCCCCGCCGCGACGGACGCCCCGTTCGTCGCGGCCCCCCTCCTCGCCGATGTCCCTCGCCGCCACCGCCTCGCCCGCCGCCGTCCACGAGCAGGGCGACCGCTACCGCTGGATCGCGCTGTCGAACACGACGCTCGGGATCCTCATCGTCACGCTCAACCAGTCGATCCTCATGATCGCCCTGCCGGACATCTTCCGGGGGATCGACCTCGACCCGCTCGCGCCGGGCAACACGAACTACCTGCTGTGGATGATCCTCGGCTTCATGGTCGTGACGGCGGTGCTCGTCGTCAGCCTCGGGCGGCTCGGCGACATGTACGGCCGCGTGCGGATGTACAACCTCGGCTTCGCCGTCTTCACGGTCGGGTCGGTCCTCTGCTCGGTCGTGTGGCTCGACGGCAGCGCCGGCGCGCTGTGGATCATCGGGATGCGGGTGATCCAGGGCGTCGGCGGCGCGCTGCTGATGGCCAACGCCTCGGCGATCCTCACCGACGCCTTCCCCGCCCACCAGCGCGGGATGGCCCTGGGGATCAACGGCGTCGCGGCGATCGCCGGGTCGTTCCTCGGCCTCATCGTCGGCGGCGTCCTGGCCCCGGTGTCGTGGCGGCTCGTGTTCCTCGTCTCGGTCCCGTTCGGGCTCTTCGGCACGTGGTGGGCGTACCGCAAGCTCGTCGACCAGGGCCAGCGGCGC
>JALRCL010000324.1 GCA_023268575.1 Patulibacter sp. | reverse complement strand
AGATCGGCGAGAAGAACCACCGGCACTCGGTGAACAACCCCTACGCGCAGTTCCAGGACGAGTACTCGCTCGACGACATCCTGGCCGCGCCGGAGATCTACGCGCCGCTGACGAAGCTCCAGTGCTCGCCGACCTCCGACGGCTCGGGTGCGGCGGTCCTCGCGAGCGAGGAGTTCGTCGACCGCCACGGCCTCGCCGAGCGGGCCGTCGAGATCGTCGGCCAGGCGCTGACGACCGACTTCGACTCGTCGTTCTCGACCCGCCGGGCGCGCGACGTCATCGGCTACGACATGAACGTTCAGGCCGCGCGCCAGGTGTACGAGCAGTCGGGGCTGGGCCCGGAGGACTTCCAGGTCATCGAGCTGCACGACTGCTTCTCCGCCAACGAGCTGCTGCTGTACGAGGCGCTCGGGCTCGCGGCGGAGGGCGAGGGCCCGCAGCTCGTCGACGACGGGCAGACGACCTACGGCGGCCGCTGGGTCGTCAACCCCTCTGGCGGCCTCATCTCGAAGGGCCACCCGCTGGGCGCGACCGGCCTGGCGCAGTGCGCCGAGCTCACCTGGCAGCTGCGCGGCGACGCCGACGCGCGCCAGGTCGACGGGGTCCAGGCCTGCCTGCAGCACAACATCGGCCTCGGCGGCTCGGCCGTCGTCACCGCCTACCAGCGCGCCGAGCGCTGACCACCCACCACAGGAGCACCACCATGGGAAGCCTCAACGCCACCGTGCAGATCCCCGCCGCCCCCGAGGACGTGTGGGCGAAGTTCTCCGACCCGCGCTCCTTCGAGCAGTGGCTCACGATCCACACGAAGTGGAAGGACGAGCCGCCGACGACGTTCACCCAGGGCGCGACCGCGGCCGAGGTCGTGACGATGCTCGGGATGCCGAACACGATCACCTGGACGGTCGAGGAGGTCGACGCGCCGAGCCGGCTGCGGATCTCCGGCACCGGCATGGCCGGGGTCCGCACGACCTTCGCCCTCGGCGTCAGCGGGGACGGCAACGGCGGGTCGACGGCGACGATCGACGCCGAGTTCTCGGGCCAGATGATCACGGGCGCGCTCGGCGCGGCGGTCGAGCGCGACGCGAAGAAGCAGCTCGACGACTCGCTGGCGAAGCTCTCCGAGCTCGTCGGCTAGGCACCGGGCGCACGATGTCCACGCAGCAGACCGAGCGGTTCGACGCCTCCGGCCTCGACCGCTGGACCGAGACCTCGCGGTTCGCGGTGGAGCGCGAGCGGCTGATCGCCTACGCCGAGGCGACGAACGACCCGATCCCGGCGCACCGGTCCGGCGACGTCGCCAACCCCGTGTTCGCGATCGTGCCGGTCTTCGAGGCGCTGATGGCGCCGGCGCTCGACGTCGTCCCGCTCGGGCTCTTCGGCCGGGTCGTCCACGGCGAGCAGGACTTCCGCTTCCACCGGCCGATCCGGCCGGGCGACGTCCTGGAGTCGCGGGCGAAGATGACCGGGTTCGAGGGGCTGCCCAACGGCACCCGCGGGACGGTCTACCTCGAGTGCCGCGACGCGGGGAGCGGCGAGCTCGTCAACGAGCAGCACGTGACGCTCTTCGTCCGGGGCTTCGACACGGGCGAGACGGTCGGCACCCTCGCGCCGGAGCACCGCTTCGACGAGGCGCTGCGCGCCGACGAGCCGGTGCTCGACCGGACCGCGCACGTCGACGAGGACCAGACGTTCCGCTACGGGCCCGCGGCCGGGGACCCGATGCCGATCCACCTCGACGAGGAGGTCGCGCGGGACGCGGGGCTGCCGGGGATCATCGCGCACGGCCTCTGCACCCAGGCGTTCACGGCCTGGGCGATCGTGCAGGAGCTCGCCGACGGCGACGTCGCGCGGTTGCGACGGCTCGCGGTCCGGTTCTCCAAGCCCGTCCTGCCGGGACAGGACCTTCGCACGCGCGCGTGGCGCGCGAGCCACGCGCCTTCCCCCGACGGGTCGGCGACGACGACCTACGCGTACGAGACCACGGTCGGCGAGGTCGCGGTCATCCGCGACGGGCTCGCCGAGATCAGCGACTGACGAGGAGCAGGAGATGGGAACCCTGGAGGGCCGCGTCGCGGTCATCACCGGCGGCGGACGGGGCATCGGCCGCGAGCACGCGCTGCTCTTCGCGCGCGAGGGCGCAGCCGTGGTCGTCAACGACCTCGGCGGCGCGAACGACGGCAGCGGCGCGGACGCCGGTCCGGCGCAGGAGGTCGTGGACGAGATCCGCGCAGCGGGCGGGACGGCGGTGGCCAACGTCGACGACGTCGCCAGCTGGGACGGCGCGCGGCGGCTCGTCGCCCAGGCCGTCGACGAGCTCGGCCGGCTGGACGTCGTCGTGAACAACGCCGGCATCCTGCGCGACGGGTTCGTCGCGTCGCTCGACGAGGCGTCGTGGGACGCGGTGATCCACGTGCACCTCAAGGGGCACTTCGCGGTGCTGCGCCACGCGGCCGAGCACTGGAAGGCCGAGGCGAAGGCCGGTCGGCAACCGAACGCCGCGGTGATCAACACCGCGTCGGCGTCGGGGGTCACGGTGCCCAACGCGGGCCAGGCGAACTACGGCGCGGCGAAGGCCGGGATCGCGGCGATGACGCTCGTCGCCGCGGCCGAGCTCGAGCGCTACGGCGTCCGGGTCAACGCGATCGCGCCGATCGCCCGCACTCGCCTGACGCTCGCGACGCCGGGGATGGGCGCGGTCTTCGCAGCGGGAGTGGAGGACGCGACCGGGCACGACCTGTTCGATCCGTCGAACATCTCGCCGCTCGTGGCCTACCTCGCGGCCGCCGACTGCCCGCTGACCGGCAAGGTGCTCGCGGTCCAGGGCGGTGCGATCCAGGAGCTGTCCGGCTGGGACGTCGCGCGGACGATCGAGACCGAGGGCCCCTGGCGGATCGCGGACATCGCCGAGCGGCTGCCCGCCGGCGCGACCGCGCTGGCCTGATCCGGACCCAGACCTGCGGCCGGCCCCTGCGGTCGGCCGCGAGCGCGCCGCCGGTGCGGCGCGTGGCGCAGCGACGCGACGCCCGCGGAGGGGAGACCCGGGCGTCGCGCGCCCGCCGTCGCGACGGGGCGCACCCTCGGCGTCGCGGTCCGCGTCGCGGAGCTGATCCGGCGCGTGGACCCGCGTTCAGCCCTGGCGGGTGCCGGCGCCGTCGGTGCGCGCCGGGCCGCCCTCGTAGCGGCTCTCCGTCGCCTCGACCTGCCCGTGGTAGTGCGAGCCGAGGTCCGGGTGCCCGTAGGGCCGCTCGGCCGGACGGTCGAGCGTCATCACCGAGAGCTGCGCGATCGGCAGGCCGGGGCGCAGGAGGATCGGCACCCGCGTGAGATTCGCCAGCTCGAGGGTCAGCGTGCCCTTCCAGCCGGGGTCGCAGAAGCCGGCCGTCGCGTGCACGATCAGCCCGAGGCGGCCGAGGGAGCTCTTGCCCTCGATCCGGGCGACGAGGTCGTCGGCGAGCTCGACCCACTCCTCCGTCCGGCCGAGGCAGAACTCGCCGGGGTGGATGACGAACGGCTCGTCGCCCTCGACCACGACCTGCTCGGTGAGGTTCGAGGGCGGGTCCGCGAGGTCGATCGACGTCACCCGGTGGTTGTGGAAGACGCGGAAGGAGCGGCCGAGCGTCAGGTCGACGGACGCCGGCTGGACCATGCCGTCGTTCCACGGGTCGACCCGCAGGCGGCCGTCGGCGATGGCCTGACGGATCGAGGCGTCGGACAGCACGGGCATGACGCGCAAGCCTAGTTGGCGGGCGGCTGGACCGGGCGCGTGGACGGACGTTGACGGCGCGGGCGGGCGCGACTGGACCCTTCGTTGCGTGACCGCCAACACATAACGAAACCTCAACGAAGCCCAAAGCGCCCGTGTGGACGGGGGGTTTCGGTCCCTCGGCCCGGTTCCGGGGCCCGGGCGCGGCCCACCGCGGCCCTCGGCGCCTTGCCACGCGCGTCCTACCGACCGTAGGATGCCGCGCCGAGGAGGAGGCCCCTGCCCTGGGGGCCCCGTCGGACGCTTCGTGGGAACCACCGCCATTCGCGCTCTCGTCGCCGCCGCGGTCACCGTCGTGGTGGTCGTGGTCGTCGTCGTGCTGCTCGGCGGCGGGTCGAGCTACGCGGTCACGGCGCGCTTCCAGGACGCGGGGCAGCTCGTGAAGGGCAACCTCGTGAAGGTCGGCGGCGCGAACGTCGGCACGGTCGACTCGATCGAGCTCGCCGACGACGGCGAGGCCGAGATCGGGATCAAGATCACCGACGGCGATCTCAAGCCGCTCCACGAGGGCACGCGCGTGGTCCTGCGCAACTCCTCGCTCTCGAGCGTCGCCAACCGCGTGCTCGTGCTCGAGCCGGGGCCGAACAGCGCGCCGAAGATCCCCGACGGCGGGACGATCCCCGCCGCCGACACGCGCTCGGCCACCGACATCGATCAGGTCCTCAACGCGATCGACGTCAAGGGCCGCCAGTACCTCCAGACCCTCGTGCGCGGCGGCGCGGTGGCGTTCTCCGGCGCCGAGGAGTCCAACCAGCGACTGCTCGAGCGGCTCTCGCCGGCCCTCGGCCAGACCCGGCAGACGCTCGAGGAGCTCGTCAGCGACGAGCCGGCGTTCCAGCGCCTCATCGCCGGGTCCGCCGCCGTGTCGTCGACCTTCGCCGAGCGCTCGGACGACCTGCAGCAGGGGATCCAGGCGACGGCCACCACGCTGCGGGCCACGGCCGACGAGCGCGAGGCCCTGCGCCGCACGATCGAGCGCGGCCCCGCCTTCCTCCGGCGCGCGAACTCGACGCTGTCCAGCTCGCGCGCGCTGCTCGAGGACGCGCGGCCGCTGCTGCGCGAGACGCGCCCCGTCGCCCCGCGGCTCGCGCGCACGCTACGGATCGTCGCCCCGCTCAACGCGGCCACGGTGCCGCTCCTGCGCGACGTGCGAGCGACGCTGCCGTCGCTCTCCTCCGTGCTCGACAAGACCCCGGGCCTCGCCGAGCAGGTCGTGCCGTCGCTGACGGAGACGACGAAGGTCTTCGCCGGCGCCAAGGACATCATCTCCGACGTCCGCGCCTACGTGCCCGACATCCTCCACGGCGTCTCGACGTCCTTCGGCGGCAAGGCCGGCGCCTACTACGACGCCAACGGCCACTACGCCCGGATCGCGGTCGAGCTCAGCGGGGACTCGCTGCCCGAGCTCCTGCGCCCCGTGGTCGGCAACCTCGTCGACGTCATCTCGCCGCTGCTGGGCAGCGGCCTGGCCGCGCCGCAGCAGCACATGACGAACCGCTGCCCCGGCAGCGCGACGCAGTCGGCCAGCGACCGGTCCAACCCGTTCACCGCCGGCCACCTCGGGGGCTGCGCCGTGAACCAGGTCCCGCCCGGGGGCTCCACCACCGTCACGCGGAGCGCGAAGTGAGCCGCCGTCGGCTCGGCCTGCTCGCCGGCGTCGCCGCCACGGCCGGCCTCGCGCTCGCGGGTTGCGGCAGCGGCAGCGGCGAGGGCGGCTCCGGCGGCACGACGCGGATCGACGCGATCTTCGACAACGCGTCGTTCGTCAGCAACGGCCAGGACGTGCGCGTCGCCGGGGCGAAGGTCGGCACGGTCTCCGACGTCCAGCTCACGCGCGACCGCAAGGCGCGCCTGACGCTCGAGGTCCAGGAGCGCTTCACGCCGTTCCGGGCCGACGCGAACTGCACGATCCTCCCGCAGTCGCTCATCGGCGAGAAGTTCGTCGAGTGCGACCCGGGCACCCCGAGCGCGCCGCCGCTGCGGCGCACGGGCGACGAGCCCGCACCGACGCTGTCGCTGAAGAACACCTCCAGCCCCGTCGACCTCGACCTCGTGGTCGCGATGCTCGGCCAGCCGACGAACGTCCGCTTCCAGCTGCTGACGAACGAGTTCGGCGCCGGCCTCGCGGGCCGCGGTCCGCAGCTGTCGGAGGCGATCCGCCGCGCGAACCCCGCGCTGACCTACATCCGCCGGACGCTCGACGTCGTGGGTGCGGACAAGGCCGCGCTGCAGCGCGTGCTGACCTCCACCGACGAGATCCTCGGCGAGCTCGACCGCCAGCAGGACCAGCTCACCGGCACGTTCGACGAGAGCGCGCGGTTCCTGAAGATCTCCGCGGACTACCGCGCCCAGCTGGACCGCACGATCCGCGAGCTGCCGCCGACGCTGCAGGGCCTGCGCCCGGCGCTGCAGGCGCTGCGCGACCTCACGCGCGACGCGACGCCGACCCTCGCGTCGCTGCGCCGCGCCTCGCCGTCGCTGCGCCAGCTCGCCGGCGACCTGAAGCCGCTCTCCGACGCCGCGCGCCCCGCGCTGACCCAGCTGGCCCGCGCCTCGCGCGTCGGCGCCCCGATCCTGCGCCGCGCCGCGCCGCAGCTCGAGCGGCTCTCGACCGCCCTGCAGGCGCTCGCCCCGAACGTCCCGATCCTCACCGAGCTGAACCAGAGCCTGCGCGACACCGGCGCGCCGGAGTTCCTGTCGCGCTTCCTCTTCACCGTCGCGATGTCGACGGCGCGCTTCGACGGCGTGTCGCACATCCTCCCCGCGCACGTGAACTTCTCCTCCTGCCTGTTCGTCACCGAGACGTACGACTCGCACTGCAGCGCGAAGTTCCTCGACGAGCGCGGCGGCCGCACGACGGCGCCGACGAGCACGGCCCGCCTCGCGCAGCAGCCGAGCGTCGGCCCCGACGCGCCGGCCGCCCGGTCGGCCGCGCGCTCGGCGACCACGACCGCGCCGTCCCGTCCGACCGCGACGACGCCGGCGCCGGCCGCCGGTGACGCCGGCGCGGCCGCGCGCAGCGCCGCGACGCTGGGAGGCGGACGATGAGGCGCCGCTCGTCCCTGGCCGGCAGCCCGGTCCTCGTCGGCGCCGCGACGATCCTCATCATCCTCGTCGCGGTCATCCTGAGCTACAACGCGAACTCGGGCCTGCCGTTCATCCAGACGTACGACATCAGCGCGAACGTCGCCGACGCGAAGAAGCTCACCACCGGCGTCGACGTCCGGATCGGCGGCAAGCGCGTCGGCCAGGTCAACGGCATCGCGCCCGAGAAGGGCCGTGACGGGCGCTACTACTCGCGCCTGACGCTGAAGCTCGACCAGACGGTCGCCGAGCTGCCTCGGGACACGACCCTGCGGATCCGCCCGAAGTCGGTCATCGGCGCGAAGTACATCGAGCTGAGCCCCGGGACGAGCCGCGAGACGATCCCCGCGGGCGGGACGATCCGCGAGTCGGCCACGAGCGCGTCGGTCGACCTCGACCAGGTCACCGGGCTGTTCGACGCGAACCTGCGCAAGTCGGTCCGCACGGTCGTCGCCGAGGCCTCCGACGGCTTCGCCGGGCGCGGCGCGGACCTCAACGAGGCCCTCGCCGTGCTGCCGGACGTCCTGGACCGCACGGCGACCGTCCTGCGCAACGTCTCCGATCCGCGCACGAACCTCGCCGGGCTGATCCGCGGCGCGGACGCGGCGACCCAGGCGCTGCTGCCGACGCTCGGCGACCTCGGTCCGCTCCTGCGCGGCGTGCGCGTGACCTTCGGCGCGCTGGCCGACGAGTCCCCGGCGCTCGCGCAGGTCCTGCAGCGCAGCCCCGCGACGCTCACCGAGGCACGCGCGGCGTCCGCCGCGCTGACCCCGGTCCTACGCGACGCGGCGGTCCTCGCCCGCGAGCTGCGGCCCGGTACCGACCAGCTGCCCGAGACGGTCGCGGCCCTGCACCGCGTCGCGGTCCGCGGGATCCCGGTCCTGAAGCGCGCGCCGGTCCTCGGACGGCAGCTCGAGGCGACCCTGCGCGCGACCGACCGCAACCTCCAGCGCGACTCGACGACCACCACGCTGACCCTCCTGAAGCCGATCTCCGACGTGCTGCTGCCGACGCTGAAGGTCGTCGCCCCGGCGCAGATCCGCTGCAACTACGTGAGCCTCTTCGCGCGCAACGCGAGCTCGGTGACGAGCGCGGGCGACCGCAACGGCAACTGGTTCCGCTTGATCCTCCTGCTGTCGACGAACCAGACGCTCGGCAAGCAGTCGCAGCCGGATCCGAACCTGCACTACAACGTCTACCCGGACGCCGACAAGGGCACCTGCGAGATCGGCAACGAGCGCTACCTGCCCGGCCGCCGGACCGGTCCGGTCGGCGGCGGCCCGACGACGAACCTCAAGACCACGGCCCCGGCCGGGACGCCGGAGGGTCCGCGATGAGCCGCGGCAGCAGGAGCCTGAACCGGTCGGTCCGGGAGGTCGTGCGCTCGAACGTCCGCTGGGGCGTCGGCGTCATCCTCTTCACGCTCGTCGTCGTCTACCTGATCTTCGGCGGGCCGATCCCGTTCAAGGGCAGCCGCGAGCTGACGGTCATCACGAACGACGGTGGGATGCTCCGCGTCGGCGCGGCCACGAAGGTCCGCGTGGCCGGCGTCGACATCGGCAACGTCACCGGCATCGAGCCGGCCGGCGGTGGGCTCTCGAAGATCACCGTGAAGCTCAAGGGCGACGCGCCGACGCTGCGGCGCGACGCGACGGTGAAGATCCGCCCGCGGCTGTTCCTCGAGGGCAACTTCTTCCTCGACGTGGACCCGGGATCGCCGAACGCGGAGCCGCTCGGCGACCACGCGATCCCGCCGTCGGCCACGACGATCCACGTCGCGTTCGACGAGATCTTCACCGCGCTGGACTCGAACTCCCGCCGCGACTTCCAGCAGACGCTGAAGGGCTTCGGGGAGGGCCTCGAGAACGGCGGCGCCCAGGCGTTCAACACGCTCATCCGCGCGACGCCGCCGGCGCTCGGCAGCCTCGCGGTGGTCAGCCACGCGGCCCAAGGCGCGCGGCCCGGCGACCTCCGCCGGCTCGTGACGTCCACGAGCGAGCTCGTCACGCTGCTCGAGCGTCACGAGGACAGCCTCCGCGGCATCCTCGGCGACGGCCGGCGGACCTTCCAGGCGTTCGCCGACAGCCAGGCCGATCTGCGCTCGACGTTCTCCGAGCTCGACCGCACGACCGAGCGCGCGATGCCGGCGCTCGCCCGCCTGAACGCCGTCGTGCCCGAGGCCCGGGCGCTCGTGCGCGACGCCCGTCCGCTCGTGCGACGCCTGCCCACGACGCTCGACCTCGCCAACCCGGCGCTCGGGTCGGCGCTGCGGCTGGCGCGCTCCGGCAGCCTCCAGAAGCTCCTGGCCCAGCTGCGCCCGACGCTCGCGTCGCTCGACGCCGCGGCCGGCCCGCTCGGCGAGAGCACCGGCGCGCTGCGTCCCGTCGCGACCTGCCTCTGGAAGAACGCGCTGCCGGTCCTCACCGGCAAGGTCCAGGACGGTGCGCTCTCGACGAACATCCCGGTCTACCAGGAGCTGCTCTCGGCGTTCGTCGGCCTGAACTCCGCGTCGCAGAACTTCGACGCCAACGGCCCCTGGATCCGCTACCTCGTCGGCTTCGGCAACCAGGCGCTGTCGTTCGGCGGCGGCCAGCGGACGATGGCCGCGCGCGCCGACCAGCCGGTGATCGGGTCCAGCCCGCAGCCGACGACCGAGCCGCCGTTCCGCCCGGACGTCCCGTGCGAGACGCAGGCGGTGCCCGAGCTGCGCTCCAAGCCGCACGCCTACGTCGGCGAGCAGCGCACCGACCCGATCGACAAGCAGGCGTTCCGCCGCACCGCCGAGAAGGGCCTGAAGGCGATCCAGGGCCTCGACCAGCGCGGGCTGACGCAGCTGCAGGACCGGCTCGAGCAGCTGCTGTCCGGTGACGCGGCGACGGACGGGGCGCCGGGCACGAGCACGACGCCGGCCGCGGGCGACCGCGACGCCGCGGCCGCCGCCGCGAGCGCGGGGGTGGGTCGATGAAGACCATCAAGATGGCGCTCCGCCAGTACTGGTGGGCGGTCCTCGTGATCCTCGCCGCGATGGCGGTCTCGCTCGTCGTCACGGTCTACCTGCTGGACAAGCAGCGCCTGCCGTGGCCGTGGGACGACACGTACGAGGTCCAGGCGAGCTTCGCCTCCGGCCAGGCGGTCACGCCGGGCCAGGGGCAGGCCGTGGCGGTGGCCGGCGTGACCGTCGGCGAGATCTCGAAGGTCGCGATCGAGAACGGCCGGGCGATCGTCACGATGCGGATCGACCGCCCGAAGCTCGACGCGGTGCATCGCGACGCGACGGTCATGCTGCGCCCGCGCACCGGCCTGCAGGACATGACGATCGAGCTCGATCCGGGATCGCGCTCGGCGCCGACGCTCCGCGCCGGCCAGCGGCTCGACGCCTCGAAGGCCACGTCGCAGGTCCAGCTCGACGAGGTCCTCGCGGCGCTGGACGCCGACTCCCGCGCGTACTTCCAGCAGCTGCTGGCGGCCTCCGCCCGCGGGTTCGAGAACAACGACGCGGCGATCCGCCAGATCCTCCGGGCCGGCACGCCGACGGCGCGCCAGACGCACGAGGTGCTCGAGGTCATCGCCCAGCGGCGCGACGCGCTGCAGGGCGTCATCACCCGTCTGCGTCGCCTCTCCACGGCGCTGGTGGACCACGACCAGGCCGTCGGCGACACGCTCGACCGGGCGGCGACGACGCTCGCGACGTTCGCCGGGCGCGATCAGGACCTGCGCCGCTCCCTCGCGCTGCTGCCGAGCACGCTGCGGCTCGCGGGCGACACGCTCGACGACGCGGGACGGTTCGCCGGCGAGCTCGGCCCGGCGTCCCGCGCGCTGCGCCCGGCGCTGCGCGACACGACGAAGGCGCTGCCGGGCATCGATCCGCTGCTGCGCGAGCTGCCGGCCGATCTGCGCCCGCTCGGAACGCTCGCCCGCCAGGGCCTGCCCGCGGTGCGCAACCTGCGCAAGAGCGTCGACACCCTGAGCCCGCTGCTCGGTGACCTCACGTCGTCGGCGAAGGTCCTCCAGTACGTCGTCAACGTCCTGGGCTACGACCCGCCGGGCGACGCGAAGGGCTACTCGTACTACCTGGCGTGGTTCGCCCACAACGGCAACTCGGTCTTCTCGACCCAGGACGCCCACGGCGTGGGCTGGCGCGGCCAGCTCATCCTCAGCTGCGACTCGGCCGGCGGCACCCCGCTGCTGCCGCTCATCCAGCTGCTCAACGGACTGGGGGCGTGCGGCTCGTGAACAAGCAGGGACCGAGCATCGGTCAGCTGGTCATGATGGTCGCCTTCGCGCTGTCGTGCTTCGGCCTGCTGCTCTTCCTCTGGTCCGCCTTCGGCGGCCCGGTGCCGCTGCGCGCGAAGCCCTACGAGGTGACGACGCAGTTCCGCGCCGGTTCGCAGCTGGCCTCCTACGCCGACGTCCGCGTCAGCGGCGTGACGGTCGGCAAGGTCGTGAAGATCGAGAAGCTGCAGCGGACCGCCAAGGTCACGATGAACATCGAGCCGAAGTACGCGCCGCTGCCGACCGACACGCGGGCGACGCTGCGCACGAAGACGCTGCTCGGCGAGACGTTCGTCGAGCTGTCGTTCGGCTCCCGGCGGGCGGCCGCGCAGCGCGTGCCCGGCTCGTTCATCCAGGACGGCGGCGCGATCGCGTCCAAGCAGGTCCGCCCGACGGCCGAGCTCGACCAGATCCTCGACGCCTTCGACGACCGGACCCGCCAGGACCTGCGCCGGTTCTTTACCTCCGTCGCCGGCTCCCTGCAGGGCCGCGGCGAGGACCTGAACTCGTCCGTCGGCGACTTCGGGCCGACGGTCCGCGCGGCGGACGGCCTGCTGCGCGTGCTGGACCGCCAGTCGGCCGCCGTGCGCTCCGGCACCCGCGACCTCGGCACGACGTTCGCCGCCGTCGGCTCGCGGGCCGGCGCGCTGCAGGAGCTCATCCGCTCAGGCCGCCAGGTCGTCGACACGACGTCGGCGATCACCCCGGCGCTGCGCGAGACGACGCGGATCCTGCCGACCTTCCTCGACGAGACCCGCAGCACGCTGCGCGTCGCCCGCGCGGCCTCCGCCGACGCGGCACCGACGCTCGCGGCGCTGCGCCCGGTCGCGCCGCTCATCCGCCCGGCCCTGCAGGACCTCGCCGTCCTCGCGCCGCAGCTCGAGCGCACCCTCGTCCAGCTCGGCCCGGTGCTGCCGAAGGTCCAGACGGGGCTGCCGGCCCTCCGGCGCATCCTCGACAGCTCGGGGCCGTTCATGGACAGCCTGGCGCCCGTCACGCGCGACCTCCTGCCGGCGCTGCAGTACCTCTATCAGTACCGCCGCGAGATCCCGGTGACGTTCGCGAACGCCGCCGCCGTCACGCAGTTCGGCGTGCCGGACGCCACCGGCACCGACCGCAAGGTCCTGCGCCAGGCGATCGTCCTGAACGACGAGCTGCTCATGGGCGCGAAGAAGCGCCTGCCCACGAACCGCGCCAACGCGTACCCGCTGCCGGGCACGCTGGATCAGTACGGGACCGGCCGGTCCGACTCGTTCTCCTGCGAGAACACGAGCAACCCGGGCGGGCTCCTGAGCGCGCTGCTCGGCAGCGCCGGGAACGTCGCCTGCCGGCAGCAGGGGCCGTTGACCCAGGCCAACGGCACGACGCAGCGGTTCCCGCAGATCCAGCCGGTCTCGCCCGACCTCTCGAACGCCGGGACGACGAGCCCGCAGCGCTGACCCGCGGATGTCGGTCCCGGGCGGGGCCCGGGACCGCGCGGCTCAGGCCCGGAGCTCGACGGGGACGTCGCGGAAGTTGATCAGCGACTCGAGCCGGCCGACGCGCTCGCGCAGCGCCTCGCCGGAGAGCTCGAAGAGCCGCTCGGCGCCGAAGCCCTCGACGTTGTGCGACGCCGTCGCGGTGCCGTAGACGAGCGCGGTGGCGAGGACGTCGCGGTCGACCGACAGCGACGGGTCCGCGGCGAGGCGGGCGGCGACGTAGCCCACGACGCCGCCGGCGAACGTGTCGCCCGCGCCGGTCGGGTCGACGACCGACTCGAGCGGGAAGACCGGCGCGGTGAACCCGCCGCCGTCCTTCGTGAACAGCTGGGCGCCGTAGCTGCCCTGCTTGCAGATGATCGCGGAGAGGCCGCGCGCGCCCTCCGGGACCGGCCAGCCGAAGATCGCCTGGGCGGCGGCGTACGAGGTCCGCGCGCCCGTGAGCTGGGCGAGCTCCTCGTCGTTGTGCATGCGCATGTGCGCCGAGCCGACCCGCCCGCCCAGGCGCACCAGTTCGGCCGCGACGTCGAAGTGTCGTCCCACGCCCTGGCGCAGGTAGTCCACCCGCAGATCGATGGTGCCCATGCGCACGAAGCGCTGGG